>NZ_JAEVHJ010000007.1:0-69540 GCF_016802855.1 Micromonospora sp. ATA51
CAGCGCGTCCCACTGGCAGCCAGTCCGGTCGAGGTAGCGGATCGCATCCACGACGTCCCGGCGGGGGTAGATGATCGGCCGTCCACGCCCGGTTCCGGCGGGCACGTGCGGGGCCAGGATCCGCCATTCGGCGTCGGTGGTGTCGGACGGGTAGTGCCGCGGCCGGCCGGTCGGCAGGTGATCGGCAACGGTGGCACCTACCTGAGCATCGAGCTGGGCTCGGAGCCGCTGGTGATCACCCGGGATGGGCCGGAACCCTCCGGGTGCTCTCCAACGTCTGTCGGCACCGGGCCATGACGCACGTCGCCGGCGGCGGTTCGTGCAGGACGTAGCCCTAACGCCGGCGCCGTGGGCGAAAGGGCTACCAGCCTCCCCGGACGGGCCAAGGTCGGTAGGGCGTACTGGTTGACGCGGGGGCTAACGCGAATGGCCAGTCGTTCCTCCCACCGGGGCAGTGTGGATCGCCAGGCCGCCGGTGATTTGCGGCCGGCCGACTGCTATCCACTGCGGGGCCGTTGATGTCCCTGGTGACAATTCACCCTCGTGGATTGCTTCGCCCGGGGTCACACCTCACACTGTCCGTATGGCTACCACTGCAGCCGGGCGGGTCCGTACCGTGACGGGCGCAGCGGTACTCGCCGCCCTGATCCTGGTGATCGCATTCGGCAACCCGGCCTACACAGACTGGGCGAAGAACCACACCTCGAACGATGCGTGGGGATTCTTTCTCAAGCAGTTGGCGTGGCCGACCTGGTCGTTCAGCTCTGATGATTCGGTGCGGACCATCCTCGCCAACGACATCAAGGCAATCCTGCTCGTGGTGCTGACTGGCGTCTTCGTGTCCCTCATGGTTGCGGCAGGGGCACCGCGCAGCGCGCGGCTGTTCTTCTCGAGCTGGGGAGCCTACGTTTTCGCCGCGGCGTCCGCCGGCCTCCTTGCCGCGTTCGTCCAGGTGGACGCGAGCCTGCGTGGCTCCTTCGGCTGGGCCGCCGGTGGTGGGATCTACGGACTGTTCGTCGGTTGGGTCCTCGCCATCGTGGTACTCGCCTCCCGGAAGTAAACCCCCATACCGCCTGAATCGCCGGCCAGCATCATCCGGCATAGCCGCTGTCGTCTGTCGTTGCGGCGCTGGTCAGGGCAATGGGGCCTGTGGCCGGCGCGTCGGATCAGTCCGCGGCTGTTGCCTGAGGCCCGTGTCATGTGCTCGGCGCCGTTTAGCGCGGCAGCGGCGGGGAACGCGGGCACGCTTCGCGGGCGGTGGCGGGACGGACAAGTTGTGTGGGAGGACCAGTTATGACGGCGCACAACCTGGCGGGAACCGCGACCATGGGCCTAATCGTCGGTGGTTACGGCACGGCAGAGCCGGCCGGTCTGTGGGTCTGGAGTCGCCCGGAGGGACGTGACCCGGCGTTTGCCCTGCTGCCCATCGCCGTCGAGTTCGACCGGGTCGCGGGGTGAGCGACATGACGAGCACAGGTGCCGGGACGGCTGAAGCCGCTGGGACGACCGGGGTCGTTCGTACGGTTGGGTTCATCGGCCTGGGCGACCAGGGATTGCCGATGGCGATCGCACTGGTCGAAAGCGGCTACGAGTTGCACGTGTGGGCGCGCCGCCCGGCGTCCATGGATGCGCTGGGCGAAGCGGAGCATGTGCGTCACACCACACCACCATTGCCGACCTCGCCTCGGCCTGTGACATGGTCGCGTTAGCTGTACCCACTGACGAGGACGTGCTGCAGATCGTCTCGCACGACTTGCTGGACGGCATGCGTCCCGGGTCGGTGGTGGTGAACCACGGCACGGGCGTCCCGCGTAATGCGATCCGGCTGGTGCAGTTGTGCGCTGACAGGGGCGTTGACGCGCTCGACGCGCCTGTCAGCGGGGGTCGACCTGGCGCGCAGGCTCGGACGCTGACGGTCCTCGTCGGGGGCGCGGAGGCCGTCGCCCAGCGTTGTGAACCGGTCCGTCGGTCCTTCGCCACCCATGTCGTGCATGCTGGCCCGGCAGGTGCGGGACAGATGGCCAAGCTGTTCAACAATGCCTTGCTGATGATGAACCAGGCCGCCATCGCCGACGTCGTCGACTTGGGGCTACGGGCCGGTCTCGACCCGGGGACCCTGGTGGAAGGGCTCAAGCTCGGCAGCGCTACCAGCGCCGCGCTGACCCTGCTGAACACGATGGTCACCCCGGACACCGTCGAGCACCTGTCGCGTGTCGAGGCACTCGACATGCAGTTGTTCGAGGAGGCAATGACCGCCGCCGGAGTCGAGGCGGCCGAGGCGACCGCTCGTGGCCTGCCCGGAGCCAACCGGCTGCCTGATCTTGTTCGGCAGCTCAACCGGTGAACACTCCACGGCAGACAGTGTGGACCGAGATCGGGACGCCCGCGGCATCTGCGGACACCGAGGCCGTGTCCCAACTGGTGCTCGGTGAGCGGCAGAGCCGCGACCGCGGCTGGTGGGAGGAGATGGCCGAGTGTTTCGCGCCCGAGGCCGTCATTGATATGAGCTGGTTCACCGGCAGCGCTCACGATTTCGTCCGGCAGACCCGGCTCCGCTCTGCTGACGGGGTTTGGGGTCGTCACCGGCTGTCCCCGCCGGCCGTCAGGGTGAACGGTGATCGGTCCTGGGCCGAACTTGCACTCGGCATCGAGTTCCCCATCACTGTCGCTGGAGTCGCGGCGGACCTCGTCTCCTACTGCCGCTCCCAGTACCGCGCACGGCGCATCGACGGCACGTGGCGCATCACGCGAATCACCTCAATCTACGAACGCGACACCCTCACTCCCGCGATGCCGGCCACCCGCCTCGACATCGATCCTGCCGACCTGAGCGGCTACCGGGCCTCATACCGGTGCCTGGCGTGGTACTTCCAGCGACTGGTCAGCGGCACGGAGATGTAGTTCGCGGCGGGGGCACCCCTGAGCCCCGATCTGCTCGGTGACGACCGCCCAGAGGACGTTGCCCGGCATTACGCAACGGAGAGAGCCTGGCTCAACGGCGAACAGGCATGAGCACAACTGAAAGGAACAGGACCATGAACAAGCTCGCACTCGTCACCGGCGCCACCTCCGGCATCGGCAAGGCCTTCGCCGAACGCCTGGCCGCCGACGGCTACGACCTGGTGATCGCCGGTCGGCGAAAGGACCGCTTGGACGAGTTCGCCGCCTCGCATCCCGAGGCCAAGGTTCAGATAGTGGCTGCAGACCTGTCCACCGACGCCGGTGTGGACACGATCGCCGATGTGTGCGCGTCGGAGCCGCTGACCATGCTGGTGAACAACGCCGGTGTGTCGCACTACATGCCGCTCGCGGAGCTTCCCGCCGACAAAGCCAGGGAACTCGTGCACGTCAAGGTCGTCGCCCCGACCATGCTTTCGCGCGCCGCGGTCGCCGGTATGCAGCAGCGAGGCGAAGGCACCATCATCAACGTCGCCGGCATGATCGCCTTCAGCGGTCCAGCACCGAGCTCGGTGATGCCCCGTCGTGCCGTCTACGCCGGCACCCTGGCCCACCTCGTCGCGATGTCCCAGACGCTGAGCGCCGAGCTCGAGGGGACGGGCGTCAAGGTTCAGGTCGTGTGCCCCGGCGTGGTGACCACCGAGTTCCACGAGCGCCAAGGTCTCGACATGAGCGTGGTCCCCCGCATGAGCGCTGACGACGTGGTCACGGCCAGCCTGCGCGGCCTGGAACTGGGCGAGGTCGTCGTCGCCCCGGGCGTCGAGGACGCCGGACTCCTGGACGCGGTCTTCCAGGCCGACCTCGCAATGGTGTCGCCGTCGCCGCGCAGGACGGCGGTGTACCAGACGCTCGACCGGGGGAGGAGGCGTACCGCTCCGATGACCGTCGCACCCGGCGCCACCCAGGCCTCCTCGGCGACCTCCGGCTCCGTGCCCCCGAAGGGCAGCAGCATCGGCTCCACCACACTCATCTGCTCAGCGCCCGATCCGGACGGCACGGGACACGCCGAACCTGTCGGCGACCAGTTCCCTGATTCGGCCGCTCCTCGACGGAGGCCCCGGGAAGAGCCAGGCCAGGTCCTCCCGCGGGGAAGGTCCGGGACGCCGCGACGTGGGCCGGGTAGAGGGCGCGCTGGGCGGCACCGTCGCCGGCGAACGCCGCGACGCAGCGCTCCGGCTCGGCGTTTGCGAGAGTGAGGATCGCCCCGGTGGCGCCGACCGCTCCGGCCATGGTGAGTATGGTCGACGCCCCGACGTAGACATCGCCGTCGAATGCGCACGAGCCCGTGCACGCCTGCCGTTGCCCATGACCATGGCAATGAACCACGATGGAGGCAGACCTTGACCAGAGCCGCCGCCCCCATCGTCGACCAGCCGATTTCCCGGACGGTCATCCTGGATGCCGGTTCGACCGCGTACGCCAGGCTGAGCGCGTCGAGATGCGCGAGATCCGGATCCTGCCCGGCCATGCCGGAGGGTTGCACGTTCACAATGGCCCGGTGATGGGCAGCATCCTCGAAGCACCAACGATCCCTGCGCCTTCCCTGGATACCCACTGGCGGGCGAGAGAACGGTTCGACGCCACGGTGGGCGGGAATGGCCGAGGTGGCGTTGAACGTCACCGCGTCCGCACATCGGCCACGACCGTGCACGGGTGCCACCGCACGTTTCGTCACGGGCCGTGACCCCGGGCTGCGGCAGAAGAGGACGTGCGCAGGACATCGCTGGCACGGGCGGCGGCGGTCACGCCGCAACTAAGTCGTTGCTCAGGTTACCGACGACGAGCATGAGCCGCAGCGGTTGCTCTTTGTCCTGGTGGTCGATCTCAACGACGATTCCGCGATCGCCCATTTGCTGCAGGTCGACGTCGAAGAACCAGCTGATTCGTTGCTTCCCGGGAGTGTTTGCGCCTGCCGTTATTTGCCCGCGGTCACGGCTTTGAGCTCGTCGAGCGACTCTCGGATGAGTTGCGGCAAGTCTGGCTGGCCGGTGTCGTTGATCCAGTGTTCGAACGCGATCCTGAAGACGGCGATCCCTGCCTCGGCGGCCAGGCTCGCGGCTAGATCTGTGACGCCGCGTCGGTGCAACGCGTCGGCGAGCGCCGAGCCGAGTGATGCGAGCTTGATCAGCTCGCGTTCTTGGAGTTCTGCGTTCGCGGCGATGATGGTCTGGCGCTGTCGGACGATTTCGCGACGCTCCTGCAGTACGGTGCCGGCGGCCTCGAAGGCCGCGGCTATCGCGTCGATCGGCGCGGCGGAATCAGGCGCGCTGGCTATGGTGCTTACGAGGAGCTCCTGCAGTCTGCCCGTGCCTCCGAACAGAACCTCGCGCTTGTCGGCGAAGTGCCGGAAGAACGTTCGCTCGGTGAGCCCCGCCTGCTTGGCGATCTCCGCCACCGTGGTCTGTTCGAACCCGCGCTCGATGTAGAGCTCCAGGGCGGCCTGCTCCAGCCGGCCGCGCGCGTTTGGCTCCCATCGACCCATACTCCCGATCATACTTGATGACAGTGGCTGACATGGGGTGCTACGCTGATGACAGCGACTGACATGGGATGTCGCGACGGGAGTCCCGCGCCGAGGACGTCGATCACCTGGAGGTTCTTCTCATGCGTGTGTTTGTCACCGGCGCGTCCGGTTGGATCGGCTCCGCCGTCGTGCCCCAGCTCATCGGCGCGGGTCATCAGGTCCTCGGGCTCGCCAGGTCGGACTCCTCGGCCGCCGCCATTGCCGCCTCGGGAGCCGAGGTACTCCGCGGCGACCTGGACGACCTGGACACCCTGCGCGCCGGGGCCACCAGCACGGACGGGATCATCCACCTCGCGTTCATCCACGACTTCACCCAGTTCGAGGCCTCGGTACAAGCCGACGCGTGCGCCATCGAGACGATGGGCGCCGCACTCGAGGGCTCCGGCAAGCCCCTCGTCATCGCCTCCGGAACCCCCGCACTGCCTGGGGCCGTGGCGACCGAACGTGACGAGCCCGCTCCCGGCTCACTCGCGGCGGGCCGGGGCGCGAACGCCAAGGCGGCTCTTGGCATGGCCGCACGCGGCGTCCGCTCGTCCGTCGTGGGGCTGCCCCGGTCGGTGCACGGCGAAGGAGATCCTGGCTTCATCGCGATGCTGGTCGGTATCGCCCGCGACAAGGGCGTCTCCGGCTACGTCGGCGACGGGTCCAACCACTGGCCCGCCGTGCACCGGCTCGATGCCGCGCACCTGTTCCGCCTGGCGCTGGAGAAGGCCCCGGCGGGATCGACGCTGCACGCGGTCGCCGACGAAGGTGTGCCGATCGGCGACATCGCTGGGGTGATCGGCCGCCACCTGAACCTGCCAACGGCTTCCCTCCGTGCCGAGGATCTCGGTTTCCTCGGGGCCATCCTCGCGGTCGACCAGCCGGCCTCCAGCGCGCTCACCCGCGAACTGCTCGGGTGGCGGCCGGTCCAGCCGGGGCTCATCGAGGACCTCGAGCAAGGCCACTACTTCAAGAACTCATCCGCATGATCGGCCGCGCCGGTACGGCGCTCCGTCTCCTGCTCGTCAACGGTCCACCGGTGAACTCCCTGCGGCTTCGCCGTCGCAGGGAGCTTTGGTGATACATCCGTTCGGGACCTCGAAGTCGAGCGCGGCTGGCGCGACGTGAAACAGATCATCGACCTTCGGCCGGTCTACCACCGTGTCGAGGACCTCATCCGCGCCCACGTGCTGCTGTGCTGGCTGGCGCTGCTACTCATCCGCATCGCCGAGACCAAGACCGGGCAGCGCTGGCCCGAGATCCGCGACGAACTCCAGCGTTTGCACCTGGGCACCTTCACCGGCCCGGCCGGCTCCTTTCGCCAACGCACCGAGATCACCCCTGGCGTGGGCGGCGAGCAGACCGACGGCTTCCCGCAGGTACCGCCACACTGTCGTTAGCGATACCCCGAACCCGGCCGCGGGTAAGGGTGTCGCCGTTGTGCAGGTAGGCCAAGGCCATCAGCGCCTGCTGATGCGCGGGCAGCCGGCGCCAGCGGCGTCGAGGGTGCGGCGACGGGTGTGGATCAGGTCGTTCAGACGGGTCAGGTTGCGCCTGGACAGCGGGATGCTGGCTGGATAGGTCAGCAACGAAGCTCCCGTGCTGGGCGGTCGTTCTTGGTCGACTGCTGTCCTACCGGGAGCTTTGTCCTATCTGGAGCAGCGACACACCGCCTCGCCCGCCTGGTCAACCGCCCTTCATCACGATGAAAAGGGCTCAATGGGCGGGACGAATGTCCATCACCCCATCGCTGACTGCGATGTCCCAGCGCTTGCCGAATGCGTTCGTGCCAGCCAACAAGATCCGGCCGAAGCCTTCCGGCAACGCGGGATCCAGGACGAGTTGTCCGTCACGTGCGTCGAAGCCCAGCATGGTGCGGAGGAACAGCAGCGGAGCGCCACTCGCCCATGCCTGAGGATCGCAGGCGGTCGGGTAGCGTATGGGAGTTCGGCTAAAGGACCGGTCGTAGCCGGAGAACGCTTCCGGCAGGCGGAAGTTTGAACCTCGCGCCGCGTCGAGCATCGCCGTGATGATGCGGTTCGCCTCCTGGCGATATCCGTAGCAGGCAAGTCCGTGGGCGATCAGGGAGTTGTCGTGCGGCCAGACGGTGCCCATGTGGTAGCCGATCGGGTTGTAGCCGCGATCGACGGTCGACACGGTGCGTACGCCCCAGCCGGAGAACATCTCGTCGGACATCAGCTGCATGGCCACGATCTTCGCCCGGTCTTCCGGGACGATGCCGCTCCACAGCAGGTGCCCCATGTTCGAGGTCATCGAGTCGATCTTGCGCTTGTCGCCGTCCAGTCCGATCGCGTAGTAACCGCCCCGATCCTCGATCCAAAAGTCCCGGTTGAAGCGCGTGCGGAGCTCCTTCGCCTCGACACGTAGCCGCTGTGCCAGCGCGGGGTCGTCGAGCGGTCCGCCGTCGGCGAGTTCGGCAATCCGCAGCTTCGCGTCGTAGGTGTAGCCCTGGATTTCGCAGGTCGCGATCGGCAGCACGGGGATGCTGCCGTCGGCGAACTGCACTCCGTCCCACGAGTCACGCCAGCACTGGTTGCCGAGGCCTTGCGGGGATCGGGTCGCGTACTCCACGTAGCCGTCGCCGTCCCTGTCACCGTACTCGTCGATCCACCGCAGTGCGGCGTCGACGTTGTCGCGCAAGTCCCGCACGAGTTCGTCGTCCCGGGTCCACCGCCAGTACTCGGACAAGACGATGAGCCACAGTTGCGTGGCGTCAGCGGTGCCGTAGTAGGGGTCGTAGGGTTTGATGCCCAGCTGTGTCAGCTCGCCGGTCCGGACCTCGTGAATGATCTTCCCTGGCTCCTCATCCCGGAAGTCGTCCACCTCGTCGCCCTGGTGCCGAGCGAGAGTGCGAAGGGCGCCCCGCGTCAGGCGTGGACCGAAGCAGATCGTCTGGTACGCGGTGATCAGCGAGTCCCGGCCGAACATGCCGAGGAACCAGGGCAGGCCTGCGGCCGGGAAGTCCAAGCGCTGGCCGTCAAGGTGCGTTTGGATTCGCAGCGCGACCAGATCATCCACGGACCTCTCGAAGACGTCACGCAGCACCTGGGAGTCCGCCTGGAGCGTCGGCGCGGCGGCGCGCCACCTGTTTGCCGGATCATCCTTGTTGCCGTCGAAGACCCGCTGGAACTCACGAGCCGTGAGATACGTGTCGGGCACTGGGCCATGGAAACACGGGATAGTCAGCTCGCAGCCCCACTGCTCACCGGGCTGCAGCTGGATATCCCATACCAGGTCATCACCTTCCACCCGGTCAGCCGCCGGTTCAACCCGCACCTCCGCCGTCGCCGAGAATGACCCATTCTGATAATCGAAGGCAAGCAGTGAGCCATCCGGAGCGTGCCGCCGAACTATCTTCTCCGACCGGTCCGTGACCGTCTCCTTGATCTCAAGGATGTCCGCGAAATCCGCGCCCACCTCCAACCGAAGCTGTACAGACGCCGGCTTGTTCGAGAAGCACTGCAGAATGACACTCTCCTGCATTCCCTGACCGACGAGACGCTCTCGACGCACCCCCACACTGTTCCCGCGCAGCCCCGGCAGATCAGGGTTTGTCAGGAAGAACGCGGCGGCATACGCCTCCACCGGAGCCGAATCGAGTACCAGCAACGGGGAACCGTTCAACGTCAGCCGCCAACAGTCGAGAAACCGGGTGTCAGCGAACACCAGCCCACCGATCGAACCACGTGGCACATCCCCAGTGGCCTCGGAGAACATGAACGCATTGCCCTCGACAATCGCCACCGTGTTCGGACCCAGCTCGGGCGGCAGCTCCCGCAGCACTTCATCCTCGACGCGCCGCTCAGGCATGTCTCCAGGCATCGGCTCGGCTGGGGTCGGTCTGCGACCTGTCGTCGTCACGGCACACCCTCAAGTCCTGAATAAGACGGTCAAACCCGAATGGCTGATACGACGTATACCCGGCGACCCCGCACCCTGAGGAGGAGACTCGGCACGTCCCTGCGTGGGGGCATTGTGCTACCCGGTGGCCGGGTCGGGAAACGCCCTAAGACGTGACGACCCAAGTGTCGGCCCTCGCAGGAAAATGATCTGCTCCGAGATCGAAATGGCGGCACCAGCAACGGGTATCGCAGATGGCACGACACCGGGAACGGCTGGGCCGCTGGGCGGCGGAGGTGTAACCGCAGCTCACCGGCAAAGTAGGGGAGGCAGGATTATGGAGACACTAGAATTGGCCGACAGCGGCCGGCGCGTAGTGGTCGTCGCCGTCGATAAGGGCGAGGACGCGGTGACCGCCATCCACCAAGCGGCACAGCAGTGCGACATCCGGGGGGCGAGGGTCACGGCAGTCGGCGGGTTCCGCTCGGCGGAGGTGGGCTACTTCGACCGCGAGCGGCGCGCCTACGACCGCATCCCGGTGCCCGAACAGGTCGAGGTCCTGTCACTGCTCGGCGACATCGCCGACGACCGCGGCAAGATCGCCCTGCACATACACACGGTTCTCGGCCGCCGGGACGGCACCACCGTCGGCGGGCACCTCCTGCACGGCGAGGTCTGGCCCACCCTCGAGGTCATCATCACCGAGGTCGGGGCCAACCTCACCAAGCACGTCGACCAGGAGACCAGGCTGGCCCTGCTCGCCCCGAGCACCGACCGCACGCCGGCCATCGCGCAGGCACATGCCGGCCGATAGCGGTCCGTCGGGGCCGTTGCAGCGGCGGGCCAGGCGGGCACCGAAAGCCGTACGAAACGGTCAGGCGAGGTGGTGATTCGCTCTCCATCTCCCGCGCCTGTGCTACGGCCCGTTTCCGATCGTCGGAGCGAGCCTCATCAAGGACGCTCTCGTAGTCCGCGCGCAGCCGGTCGACGCTGTTCTGGTCCGCCCCGGTTTGATCGGCGACCTGTGGTAGCGCTGCCAGGCCGGCCTCGACCGCCCGCACCCGCGCCGTCCGTGTCTCGTTCGCCCGAGCCGGATCATCGCTGATACCCGCCCAGGTCAAGACGGCTGGCAGGGTGGTTGCCCTTGCCGAAAACCCCATCCGCACAGGTCAGGCGGCATGTTCGTACTGATGGAGGATGCCGCCGAGCCGATCACGTCGGCGTATGTCGAGATGGGTGATCTTGTGTGGATCGGCGATCGGCGCAGGTAGCGAGCGGAGCGGACGGGCGTTCGCAATGCCCTGGTGCGGGCGGTGCCCGTTGTAGAACTGTTCGAACTCGTGCAGGGCGTGGAGCAGGTGGCGCTGATTCCAGATCAAGGTCCTGTCGAGGAGTTCTCGCAGGTCTGCACCCACCGCTCCATGACCGAGTTCATTCTTGGCATTCGGACGCCGCTGCGCACGATTTCGATCCCCGACTCGGTGACGACGGCGTCGAACAGCGCGGGGAACTTGCCGTCCCGGTCTCGGATCATGAACCGCGCTCGGTAACTGGCGTCTTCGAGGTCCATAACGAGGTTCTTCGCGGCCTGCACTGTCCATACGGCGGTCGGGTGCGGGGTGGCGCCCAGGATCCGGACCCGGCGACTGCCGTGCTCTATCACCGCGAGCACGTACATCCGCGCCCCGGTGAGGGTGACCGTCTCGAGGAAGTCGCATGCCAGCAGGGCGTCAGCCCGGGAGCGCAGGAAGTCGGCCCAGGTGCTGGAGGCGCGCTCGGGTGCCGGGTCGATGCCTGCCTCCTTCAAGATCTCCCACACCGTGGAGGCGGCCACCTTCACCCCCAGAACCAGCAGTTCGCCGTGGATTCTGCGGTACCCCCAGCTGGGGTTCTCCCGCGCCAGGCGTAAGGCCAGGGTGCGGATGGAGCGCACGGCCCGCGGCCGGCCCGGGCGCTTGGACCGGGACCGGGCCGCGTGGCGGCGGGTGACCTGGTCGCGGTGCCAGCGCAGCACCGTATCCGGACGCACCAGCAGCCGCACCTCGCGCAGCACGTCGCGCGGCAGCCGGTGCAGCAGCGCCGCCAGGAACGCCCGATCAGTCGCGTCGAACCGCACCTTCTCCTTGCCGAGCTGGCGCTCCAGTACGGTGATCTGATGGCGCAGGCAAGGATCTCCACATCCTTGTCCCGATTGCTCATCGGTAGCAGGCGCAGCACCGCGAACACGTTCGTCCATCCAAGTAAGCCAGTCGCAGCAGCACGGCGGACCATCATGCCGCAGCGATCACCAGCCGACCGAGATCCCAGCGCAAACAACTGGGTCAAGATCCCTGACACCCCGTACACCGACTCCCACCAGGGCGGATGAGGTTTTCGGCAGGGGCAGGGTCGTGTCGTGACCGGAGGGGCCGTCGTTCACGTCGTGTGCGGCGGTGGTCAGGTCGCCGCGAGCAGCGCCATGATGTTCTTCTCGGTGACGTTCGGGCCGGTCAACTGACCGGCGACGGCGCCGTCGCGCAGCACCAGGACGCGGTCGCAGGAACCGACGAGTTCCTCCAGGTCGGAGGAGATCAGCATGACCGCCAGCCCGTCCACCGCGAGATCGTCGATGAGGGCCTGCACTTCGGACTTGGTGCCGATGTCGATGCCACGGGTGGGCTCGTCGAGCATCAGCACCCGCGGGTGGGTGGCGAGCCAGCGTGCCAGCAGCACCTTCTGCTGGTTGCCGCCGGAGAGTTCCCCGACCGGCTGGTGCGGGCTGGTCGCCTTGATCCGTAGCCGCCGCGTGAAGTTCTCGACGATCCGGTCGAGCCGGGCCTCGGAGACGATGCCGGCGCGGGAGAGTCGGGGGAGTGCGGCGAGCGCGATGTTGTCGCGGACCGACAGCGAGGCGATGATGCCCTCGGTCGTACGGTTCTGCGGCAGCAGTCCCACTCCGGCGCGGACGGCGCCGGCGATCGAGCGCTGGCGCAGGCGGGCGCCGGAGACGGTCACCTGCCCGGCGTCCAGCGGCATGGCGCCGGCGATCGCCTTCGCCGTCTCGCTCCGACCGGCGCCCAGCAGGCCGCTGAGGCCGACGACCTCGCCCGGTCGGAGGTTGATCGACACGCCGCCGAGCACGTGGCGGCGGGTGAGGCCGGTGGCCTGCAGGATCGGCGGGTCGGCGGGCTCGACGGCTGATGCGCCGCCGGGGGCGGTCGCCCCGAGCGCCACCCGGCGGCCGAGCATCAGCGACACGAGTCGCATCCGGTCGAGGCCGGCGAGCGGGCCGGTGTGTACCAGCCGGCCGTCGCGCAGCACGGTGGCCCGGTCGCAGATCCGCTCGATCTCGGTGAGACGGTGGCTGACGTAGACGATCGACCGGCCCTGGTCGCGCAGCGTGTCGAGCATGCTGAGCAGTCGTTCGACCTGGTCGTCGTCCAGGCCGGCGGTGGGCTCGTCGAGGACGATCACCGAGGTGCCGGTGGCGACCGCGCGGGCCACGGCGACCAACTGCTGGATCCCGGCGTCGAACGACTCGAGGGGCTGTCGTACGTCGATCCTCAGGCCGCAGCCGGCCATGATGTCGCGCGCCCGGGTGTTCATTCGCGCGACGTTGATGAGGCCGAGCCGGTGGCGCGGTTCGCGGCCCAGGAACAGGTTGCGGGCGATGCTCATCTGGGGGACGAGATTGGCCTCCTGGTGGACCCCGCCTATCCCGGCGCGCTCGGCGTCGCGGGGGGAGGAGAAGCGTACCGGCGTGCCGTGCAGCCGGAGCACCCCGGCGTCCGGTCGGTCGATGCCGCAGAGCACCTTGACCAGCGTCGACTTGCCGGCGCCGTTCTCGCCGAGAACGGCGTGCACCTCGCCCCGCCGGAGCGTGATCGAGACGTGGTCGAGGGCGCGTGTGCCGGGGAAGTCGCGGACCACGCCTGCGGCTTCGATCACGGTGCTGCTGCCTGCCACGGTGCCTCCTCGTAGCGGCCGGCGAGTCGGCTGAGGCGAATGATTGCGCACGGCGGGTGCAAAGGTAAAGACGTCAGGGGCGGGCGACGTGCAGCCGGACGGCCCGGTTGGCCAGTTCGTCGAGCACGTCGCGGGGGGCGGCGTCGTCGGTCACGAGGTGGTCGATCTCGTCCGTGGGGATGGTCTGCACCATGGTGTCGACTCCGATCTTGGTGTGGTCGGCGAGTACGACGATTTCCTCGGCGGCCGCGGCGAGCGCCCGGTCGACGCTGGCGACCTGCATGTTCGGCGTGGAGACGCCCCGTTCGGGAGTGAGACCGTTGCCCGAGATGAAGGCCCGGCGCACCCGTAGACCGGCGAGCGAGCGCTCGGCGGCGCTGCCCACCAGCGCGAGGATGGCGCCGCGCAGCGTGCCGCCGGTGAGGACGACCTCGACCCGCGGCGCGTTGGCGAGCGCCTGGGCCACCAGCAGCGAGTTGGTCACGACGGCGAGCTCGGCGTACCGGGTGAGCTGTTGGGCGAAGAGCTGGGTGGTGGTGCCGGCGCCGATGACGATGGCGTCGCCGTCCTCGACGAGCGAGGCGGCGAGCTCGGCGATGGCGGCCTTCTCGGCGGCGGCGACCTGGGCCTTCTGGGCGTAGGTGGGTTCCCGGGACAGCGCGCCGGGTGGGGTGGCCAGCGCGCCGGGCAGGGTCGCGCCGCCGTGATGGCGGTTGAGCAGCCCGTCGGCCTCCAGGATCCGCAGGTCACGTCGCACGGTGACCTCTGAGGACTGGACGGCCTGGGCGATGTCCCGCAGTGAGACCGCACCGTTGGCGTGCATCAGTTCGAGGATGCGTTGCCGGCGCTCGGCGGCGAACATGGTTCGCCGGCCCTCGGTCGCCGTCCGGGAGTCGTCGCCAGGTGCCACGTTGTCCTCTCTTCGTGAACGGATCGGTCTGCTTCTGATCGTACTCTGCACCGCTCCGGACCCTGGTGAAAGCGCTCCCGGATCGTTTCTGACCGGATCTGATCGAATGGTATTGACTTGGGATCGTGACGGTGGTTGATTGTTTCCCAACGATTTCAGGCAGGCCTCCACCCGGCCTGGCCGGCCCCACCGCTGGCCCGGGCCCGGGCGCTGCGGCCTGCGCTCTCACGCCACGCTCGTGAGAAAGGGGCCCTGAACGATGAGAAGAGCAGCCACCGCGCTGATCGCCGCGGCCTGCGTGATCGGCGGCGTGCCAGGGGTCGCGCGCGCCGAGGCGACCTGGCATCCGGGCACACCACCGATCGCCACGCCGTGGACCGCCAGGTGTCGCCGGACAACGCGCTTCCCGACTACCCCCGGCCGCAGCTGGTCCGTAAGAGGTGGGAGAGCCTGAACGGGGTCTGGCAGTTCGCGGGGGCACAGGAAGGCGAAGCCCCGCCGATCGGCGAGCAGCTCAGCGAGCGGGTGCTCGTGCCGTACCCGATCGAGTCGGCGCTGTCCGGCATTCAGCGGCACGAGGACCGCATGTGGTACCGGCGCTCCTTCCAGGTGCCGGCGAGCTGGCGGATCGGCGGCGACGAGCGGCTGCGCCTCAACTTCGGCGCCGTCGACTACGACGCCACGGTCTGGGTCAACGGCGTCAAGGTCGCCACCCACCGTGGCGGCTACGACAGCTTCAGCGTCGACGTCACCGACGCCCTGCGCGGCCGGAACGCCCAGGAGTTGGTGGTCGGCGTCGTGGACCGCACCGACAAGACCTGGCAGCCGATCGGCAAGCAGCGCAACGTGCCGGACCGGGGAATCTTCTACACCTCGTCGTCCGGCATCTGGCAGAGCGTCTGGATGGAGCCGGTGCCGGCGAGCCACGTCGACCGGCTGCGGATGACGCCCGACGTGGACGATGCTAGCCTCCGGCTCACCGCGCAGGTCGCCGAGGGCGACGGCCGTACGGTCGAGGCCGTCGCGTACGCCGGCAACAGGGTCGTCGGCCGCGCCTCGGGACCGGCCGGCGCCGAGCTGCGCGTCCCGGTGCCGAACCCGCAGCTCTGGTCGCCCGACTCGCCGTACCTCTATGACCTGACGGTGCGGGTGCTGGACGGCCCGAAGGAGGTCGACCGGGTCGAGTCCTACTTCGGCATGCGCGAGGTGACCAAGGTCAAGGGCGCGGACGGCAAGCTCCACCTGGCCCTCAACGGCAAGATTCTGTTCAACTTGTCTACCCTGGACCAGGGTTTCTGGCCGGACGGCATCTACACCGCGCCGACCGATGAGGCGCTGCGCTTCGACATCGCCGAGACCAAGCGGCTCGGCTTCAACACGATCCGCAAGCACATCAAGGTGGAGCCGGACCGGTGGTACTACTGGGCCGACCGGCTGGGCCTCATGGTGTGGCAGGACATGCCCGCCATGCGTACCGGCGGTATCCCGCCGGTCGACGCGCAGCAGGAGTTCGAGCGGCAGCTGAAGGAGATCGTCGACGAGCACCAGAGCTGGACCTCCATCACGGTCTGGGTGCCGTTCAACGAGGGCTGGGGCGAGTGGGACCGCACCGCTACCGGCCGGATCGCCGACGAGCTGCGCGCCCAGGACCCGAGCCGGATGGTCAACGCGCACAGCGGCGTGAACTGCTGCGCCTCCAAGGGCGACTCGGGGCGCGGCGACATCATCGACTTCCACCAGTACCTCGGCCCGGCCTCACCGATCCCCAGCGGGGACCGGGTCGCCGTGGACGGCGAGCACGGCGGCCTCGGGCTGGAGGTGCCCGGCCACATGTGGTTCGGCGACGGGCACGGCTACGAGATGACGCCGGACAGCGCCACCCTCACCCGACGCTACGTGGAGAACCAGCGCGACCTGCTGACCGTGGCCAACCGCTGCGGGCTCTCCGGCGGTGTCTACACCCAGACCACCGACGTGGAGCACGAGGTCAACGGGTTCTACACCTACGACCGCCAGATCCAGAAGATGGACTTCGACCGGGTCCGGGACGTCAACCGCGCCATCGTCCGCTCGGTCGACGGCACCGGCGCGAACGCGCCGCAGCTGCCGCCGGGCACGCCCGGGCTGACCGGGGTGGGCTGGTGGCCGCTGGACGAGGGCACCGGCACGGTGACCGACGACAAGGCCGGCAACCACGACGGGACGCTGATGAACGGCGCGACGTGGACCACCGGCCACTCCGGCAGCGCGGTGCAGCTCAACGGCGTGAACCAGTACGTCGACACCCGCGCCGCGATCCTCGACACCACCGGCAACTACACCGCGTCCGCCTGGTTGAAGCTGGACAGCCTCGGCGGGTTCGCCACCGCGGTGAGCCAGGACGGCAGCAACCACAGCGCCTTCTTCCTGCAGTACTCCGGCGCGGACAACCGGTTCGCGTTCAGCTTCGCCGGGGTCCGGGCGCTCGCGCCGACCGCACCGCAGACCGGCCGCTGGTACCACCTGGTCGGCGTGCGGGACGCCGCCACCGGCACGCTGACGCTCTACGTCGACGGGCAGCGGGCCGGCACGGCCAGCTCCTGCCTGGGCGAGGCGTCCAGCGGACCGACGGTCATCGGACGGGCCTGGTACAACAGCGGCCCGGTCGACTACTGGCGCGGCGCGATCGACCAGGTGCAGGTCTACGACCGCGCCCTGTCCGCCGCCGAGGTCGCCCAGCTCTACGCAGCGGGAGCCAGCAAGTGAGGCAGACCGGCCTCGTCGCCGTCGTCGCCGCGGTGTTGACCGCGGCGGCGACGGCCGCCCCCGGCGCCGCCGCACCGCCGGAGGGCCCGCCGCCGCTGGCTGCCGCGTCGCCGTATCCCACCGTCGGCGCGGGCACCCACTTCCTCGACCACCGGCGCTACCTGACCGGGTACGCCGAGCCGGCCTGGTACGAGGCGAACATCCCCTTCGTGGACCTGCCCGACCAGCAGATCCAGGACGTCTACTACTACCGCTGGCGGGTGTGGAAGGAGCACCTGCGCTACACCGGCCCGACCGACGGCTGGGTGCTGACCGAATTCCTCGACTGCTGCGGGTACGCCGCGCCGTACCAGGCCATCAACGCCGCAGCCGGGCACCACGTCACCGAGGGTCGTTGGGTGCGCGACCGGAGCTACCTGAACGACTATCTGACGTTCTGGCTCACCGGCCCTGGGCAGCGGCCGCAGACGGTCAACCCCGAGGCGCCCGACTGGGCGCACGAGTACAGCTTCTGGGCGGCGACGGCCGCCTACCATCGCGCGCAGGTGACCGGCGACTTCGCCTTCCTCCAGCGCCTGCAGGACGCCCTGATCGCCCAGTACCGCGATTGGGACAACCACTTCGATCCGGAGCTGGGGCTCTACTGGCAGCGCCCGGTCTGGGACTCCAAGGAGCTTTCCCCGGCGAGCTACGCCTCCAGCGACCACTTCGGCGGCGTGCACACCTTCCGGCCGTCCATCAACGCCTACCAGTACGGCGACGCGCTGGCGATCAGCGCGATCGCCCGGCGCAACGGCGACGAGAAGGTCGCCGCCGAGTACGCCGGGCGTGCGGCGGCGCTCAAGGCCAACGCGCACCGGTGGCTGTGGGACCCGGAGGCGAAGTTCTGGCTGGACATCGTCGACGAGAACAACCCGACCCACGAGCGGCAGCAGGTCCGCACCGAGGTCGGCTTCATCCCGTGGCAGTTCGGCCTGGCCGAGCCGGCCGACTCGGTGGCCTGGCGGCAGCTGCTGGACCCGCAGGGCTTCGCCTCGGCGTACGGGCCGACGACGGTCGAACGGCGCAGCCCCTACTTCATGAGCGAGGCCGCCCAGGGGTGCTGCCACTGGGACGGACCGTCCTGGCCGTACAGCACCTCACAGGCGCTGACCGGCCTGGCGAACCTGCTCGACGACCAGCCGGCGCAGGACGACATCGGCCGCGATGACTACTACGCCCTGCTGCGGACCTATGCGCTCACCCAGTACCGCGACGCCGGCCGTACGTCGCCGAGGCACACCACCCGGACGAGAAACGCTGGATCTACGACGGACACTCGCACAGCGAGGACTACCTCCATTCGTCGTACACCGACCTGGTCATCTCGGGTCTGCTCGGCCTGCGCCCACAGGACGGCGGCACGCTGAAGCTGAAGCCGCTGGTGCCGGACGCCTGGGACCACTACGCGATCGAGAACGTGCCCTACCACGGGCACAACGTGACGGTCCTGTGGGATCGCGACGGTTCCCACTACGGGCAGGGCGCCGGGCTGCGCGTGTACGTCGACGGCGCGCTGCGTACGGTGGCCGCCGAGCCCGGCCCGCTCACCGTGCCGGTCGGCGCGACCGAACCGGCCCCGCAGACCGTACGCCTGGTCAACGACGCGGCGAATTCCCTGCGCACCGGCTACCCAAAGCCCATCGCGTCCTACACCTCGCCGTACGACAATCCCTGGAACGCGCTCGACGGCAAGGTGTGGTTCAACGAGGTGCCGCAAAACACCCGGTGGACCAACTACCGGTCGCCCAACGCGCAGGACTGGTACGGCGTCGACTTCGGCGGCCCGACCCGGGTCCAGGACGTGCGCTGGTACGGCTACGACGACGGGGGCGGCGTACAGGCCGCGGCGGACTACCGGTTGCAGTACTGGACCGACGGCGCCTGGGTCGACGTCCCGGAGCAGCGCCGTTCCAGCCAGCAGCCGATCGGGAACGGCCTCAACCGGATCACCTTCCCGGCGCTGACGACCGACCGGCTCCGGCTGCTCTTCACCAACCCCGTCGGGGCGTTCGTCGGCGTCAACGAACTGCAGGCATGGAGCACCTCCAGCGCGGCCGCCGGATTCGTCGTCGGCGACGGCGGCCAGGTGTCGGTGCGGCCGGGCCAGGCCACCACCGTGACCACCACGTTCACCAACCGGTCCGACCGGCCCGCCGAGGACGTCTCGGTCAGCCTCGCGGCGCCGCGCGGATGGACGGTGACGCCCCTGGACGCCGTGCTCACCCGGCGCGTGCCACCGGTCGGGACGATCACCACCAGGTGGTCGGTCCGCCCGGCGGACGGTGTGGCGCCGTGCGACGACGCGGCGCTGACCGGCGAGGCTGTCTACACCGTCGGCGGGGTGCGGCAGTCGACGCACGCCCGGGCGACCGTCGAGGTCGGCTACGACCCGGCGCAGCCGCGCGGCCTGCGCGGCGACTACTACGTGAGTACGGGACCGGGGGCCTTCGACTTCGGTGCGCTGAAATCGTCCGCGGTCGACCCCAACCTCGACTTCGACGATCTCGAACCGGTCCTGCGGCAGCGCACCGGCCAGTCCGACGACGTCACGGTCCGGTGGACCGGCTCGATCGTGCCCAGGTACTCGGAGACCTACACCTTCTCGATGATCGGCGACAACGGCTTCCGGCTGTGGGTCGACGGGCGACTGTTGATCGACAACTGGATGGACAACTGGGACGTCGAGCGGACCGCCGCCCCGATCACCCTGCGGGCGGGGACCAGCTACGACATCAAGGTCGAGTACTTCGAGCACTACGGCGGCTCGAACCTGCACCTGCGCTGGCAGAGCCCGAGCCAGCCGAAGGGCGCCGTCGAGACCTGTGCGCTGTATCCCCCTGCCGATTGACATCCTTCCGGCCTTGGAGGGCCGCGGTTCTCACGGTCGCCCGTGAGGTTTCCTGTTTCATCGCCGACTGCCTTGCCGGGAGGTTTCCCTTGAGGTCTTACATCAGCTCCGCAGGCGTTTTACCTCTCCGCCAGCCCGGCGGCGAGGATGTTCTTGGCAGCGTTGATGTCCCGGTCGTGCTCGGCCCCGCAATCCGGGCACGTCCAGGCGCGGACATTGAGGGCGAGGGTGGTGTTGATCCGTCCGCACACGGAGCAGGTCTTGGACGACGGGTACCACCGGTCGACGGGGATCACCTCACGCCCGTACCACTGGGCTTTGTACTCCAGCATGCTGCGGAACTGACTCCAACTCGCGTCGGAAATGACGCGGGCCAGGCGGCGGTTGCGGAGCATGGTACGCACGCTGAGGTCTTCGATCACGACCGTTTGGTTCTCACGGACGAGTCGGGTGGTCAGCTTGTGCAGGTGGTCCCGCCGCCGGTCGGCGATACGGGCATGGATGCGGGCGACCTTCATTCGGGCCTTGGCCCGGTTCGCGGAGCCGTCCTGTTTGCGGGCCAGGTCCCGCTGGGCCTTGGCCAGCTTGCGCCGGTCGGCCTGCCCGTAACGCGGGTTGGCTACCTTGCCGTGTTCGTCGCTCACGCCGGCAAGAGGGTGGGACAGGGTGATCAGGCTGGTGATGCCCGCGTCCACACCCACCTCCGCCGCAACGGGCGGCAGGGGCTTCACCGTCGGGTCCTCCACCAGCAGGGACACGAACCAGCGGCCGGCGGCATCCCGAGACACGGTGACCGTGGAAGGTTCCGCCCCTTCGGGCAGAGGCCGCGACCACACGATGTTCAACGGAGCGTCCATCTTGGCCAGAGTGAGCTGACCGTCACGCCAACGGAACGCGGAGCAGGTGAACTCCGCCGACGCCCGCGACTTGCGCTTGGACTTGAACCTCGGATACCGGGACCGCTTGTCCCAGAACGCCGCGAACCCGGCCTGCAAGTGCCGCAGCGTCTGCTGCAACGGCACCGAACTGACCTCGTTGAGGAACGCCAACTCCTGCGTGCGCTTCCACTCGGTCAGCCACGCCGAGGACTGCACGTACGTGGTGCGCTGACGGTCAACCACCCACGCCCGAGTGCGGGCCTCCAACGCCCGGTTGTACACCAGACGCACGCACCCGAAGGTGCGGTTCAACTGCCCAGCCTGTTCGGCGGACGGGTAGAAGCGGTACCTGAACGCCCGCTTCACCACCCCACCCATGCCTCACACCCTACCAACCGTCCATGTAAGACACACATCAACGGGAGACAGCGGCGTTTCCTCCCGGCCCTGAACGGCCGGGTTTCCACGCCGCAATTCCGATGAAGAATCCCTCAGCGAAAGGACCTCTAATGTCCAGGACATCCGGATTGGCGGCGGTCGCGCTGGCCGCCCTGCTCACCACCGCGGCGTGCGCCAAGAGCGAGGACAGCGGCGACACGCCCACACCAGCCGGCAGCGCGGGCCAGCAGGTCGTGCAGAGCGCGGGCGCCACCGGCCCGACCTGCACCCTGCAGAGTTTCGGCGGGCAGAAGTTCGACCTCAAGAAGGACGTAATCGGCTTCTCCCAGTCGGAGAAGGAAGCCAACCCGTTCCGCATCGCCGAGACCAAGTCCATCAAGGACGAGGCCGCCAAGCTCGGCATCGCCAACCTGCGGGTCACCAACGCCCAGTCCCAGTTTTCCAAGCAGATCTCGGATGTTCAGCAACTCATCGCCCAGGGCGCCAAGCTGCTGGTCATCGCGCCGTTGAACTCCGACGGCTGGGAACCGGTGCTGAAGCAGGCGGCGGAGAAGAAGATCCCGATCATCACCATCGACCGCAAGATCAACGCTCAACCGTGCACCGACTACCTCACCTTCATCGGGTCGGACTTCTACGAGCAGGGCAAGCGGGCTGCCGACCAGATGGTCCAGGCCCTCGGCGGCCAGGGTGAGGTCGCCATCCTCCTCGGCGCGCCCGGCAACAACGTCACCACCGACCGGACGAAGGGTTTCAAGGACCGCATCCAGGAGAAGGCACCCGGCATCACCATCTCGTTCGAGCAGACGGGCGAATTCACCCGGGAGAAGGGTCAGCAGGTCACCGAGCAGCTGATCCAGTCCCGACCCGGCACCAAGGGCATCTACGCCGAGAACGACGAGATGGCGCTCGGTGCGGTGACGGCGCTCAAGGGCGCCGGCAAGTCGCCCGGCCAGGTCAAGATCGTGTCGGTGGACGGCACCCGCGCCGCCGTGCAGGGCATCGTCGACGGCTGGCTGTCGGCGGTCGTCGAGTCGAACCCGCGCTTCGGCCCGCTCGCCTTCTCCACCACCCAGAAGTTCCTCGACGGGGAGGGGATCCCGGCCACCGTGATCATCAGTGACCAGGAGTACACCACGGCGAACGCCAAGGAGAGCCTGGGAAACGCGTACTGATGGCGACCGCGGTTCTGGAGGCCCGGGGAATCTCGAAGGGATTCCCCGGCGTCCTCGCCCTCGACGACGTGTCCTTCCGGCTGGACGCGGGGCAGGTCCACGCCCTCGTCGGCGAGAACGGCGCCGGCAAGTCCACCCTGATCAAGGTCCTCACTGGCGTGTACCGGCCGGACCGTGGGACGCTGCTGCTGCGCGACGAGCCGGTCACCTTCGACAATCCCCTCGCCGCCCAGCGGGCCGGGATCTCGACCATCTACCAGGAGGTCAACCTGGTCCCGCAGATGAGCCTCGCGCACAACCTGCTGCTCGGGCGGGAACCGTGCAGCCGGCTCGGGGTGATCGACACGACGCAGCTGTACGCCGAGGCTGAGCGGGTGATGACCCGGTACGGCATCCGCACCGACGTGCGCCGCCCACTGTGCTCGCTCGGCATGGGCACCCAGCAGATGGTGGCCCTTGCCCGCGCCGTCTCGATCGAGGCCCGCGTGGTGATCATGGACGAGCCGACCTCGGCCCTGGAACCGCGGGAGGTGGACACCCTCTTCGGTGTCATCGCCGACCTGCGATCCGAGGGCATCTCGGTGATCTACGTGAGCCACCGCCTCGACGAGCTGTACCGGATCTGTGACCGGGTCACCGTGCTGCGCGACGGCCGGGTCGCGCACGACGGGCCGCTCGGCGAGCTGGCCCGGGTGGAGTTGGTCGCCCTGATGCTCGGCCGCGACCCCGCCGAGATCCGGCGGGATGGCGCGACGAGGTTCACCGGCGAGCACACCACCACGGCCGGCGAGCCGCTCGTCGAGGCCCGCTCGGTGTCACGCCGGCCGGTCCTGCGCGACGTGTCCGTGCAGGTCCGTCCCGGCGAGGTGGTGGGACTGGGCGGGCTGCTGGGCGCCGGGCGCAGCGAGACGGCCAAGGCGATCGCCGGTGCCCTACAGGTCGACGCCGGCACGGTGACGGTGGCCGGGCAACAGGTACGTCGTGGCTCTCCGGCGGCGGCGATCCGGGCCGGCGTCAGCCTCGTCCCCGAGGACCGCAAGGCCGAGGGGATCGTGCCGACCCTGTCGGTACGGGACAACATCGCGCTGGCCGCCCTGCCCCAGCTGTCCCGCTCCGGAGTGGTGTCCGACGCCCGGATCGACCGGATCGTCGACAGCTTCATGCGGCGGCTGCGCATCAAGGCCGCCTCGCCGTACCAGAAGGTCTCCGAGTTGTCCGGCGGCAACCAGCAGAAGGTCCTGCTGGCCCGGTCACTGGCCACCGGCGCCAAGGTCCTGCTGCTCGACGAACCGACCCGGGGCATCGACGTCGGCGCCAAGGCCGAGGTGCAGGCGCTCATCGACGAGCTTGCGGCCGAAGGGCTCGGCGTGCTGCTGATCTCATCCGATCTGGAGGAACTCGTCGAAGGGGCGGACCGGGTTGTGGTCCTGCGTGACGGCGCGGTCGCGGGCGAGCTGAGCGGCGACCAGGTGACGGAAGAAGCGATCATGGCGACGATTGCCGCGACGGGAGAGACCGATGGCTGAGCTTGCGGCCGCGCCGCGCGTGTGGGGAGGGCGGGCACGCCTGCTCGCGTGGCTGCAGGAGTACGGCGTCTACGCGTCGGTGCTCGCGCTTCTGCTCTTCAACGTGGTGTTCACGCCGCACTTCCTGGAGGTGGCGAACTTCCGGACGCAGCTCATCCAGGTCGCGCCGGTCGTGATCACCTCACTCGGCATGGCGCTGGTGATCGGCACCGAGGGCATCGACCTGTCCGTCGGTGCCGTCATGGCGCTCGCCTCGGCGATGGTGGTGCTCTACCTCGGCTACGGCGCTCCTGTCGCGATCGTCGCGGCCCTGATCGCCGGCGCGGCCGCCGGCGCAGCCGGCGGCGCGCTGGTGGCGTACGTGGGGGTGCAGCCGATCGTGGCGACGCTGGCGCTGCTGGTCGGCGTACGCGGCGTGGCGAACGTGCTGGTGCCGCAGCTGACCGAGTTCCGCAACCCCACGCTGATCACCCTTGGCAGCCGGTCGGTGCTGGGGCTGCCGCTCGTGGTCATCGTCGCGGCGGTGCTCACCGTACTGGTCGCGTTCCTGATCAAGCGCACCATCTTCGGCCGGCAACTGGTCGCCGTGGGCGGCAACCGGGCCGCGAGCCGGCTGTCCGGCCTGCCGGTGCGACGCGTCCTGGTCACGGTCTACGTCATCTCCGGCCTGCTCGCCGCGGTGGCCGGAGTGCTGGCCACGTCCCGGCTGCAGGCCAGCGACCCCACCTCGCTGGGCCTGCTCATGGAGCTGTCCGCGATCACCGCCGTGGTCGTCGGCGGCACCCCGCTCACCGGCGGCCGGGTCCGCGTGCTCGGCACGGTGATGGGCGCCCTGCTCATCCAGCTCCTCCAGGCCACGCTCATCAAGCACAACCTGCCGCAGTCCTGGACCCAGATGGTTCAGGCGGTCATCATCCTGGCCGCCGTCTACGCCGCCCGAGGGAGGCGCGCATGACCACCACAACGACCACCGCTGCGGACGCGGACCCCGGCACCGATGCGCGGTGCGGGCCGGGCATGTCGCGCCGCGAACGGATCGGCCACCTGCTGCAGCACCACGGCGCGCTCATGGTGCTGGCGGTCACCGTCGTGGTCGGGGCCCTCGTCTTCGACTCGTTCGCCACCCCGCAGAACGCCGCGAACATCGTGGTGTCGTCGTCGTTCCTGGCCATTGTTGCGATCGGGATGACCTTCGTCATCATCAGCGGCGGCGTCGATCTCTCCGTCGGCTCGTCCTTCGTGCTCGCCGGGGTGCTGGCCGCCTACGGCTCCCGGTACGGGCTGCTCGTCGCACTGCTGCTGCCGCTCAGTGTGTGCGGCGCGATCGGGCTGGTGCAGGGGCTGATCGTGGCACGCACCGGCATGGCACCGTTCATCGTGACCCTGGCCGGGCTGCTCGGCATGCGGGGCCTCATGCTCGCCGTATCCGACGAGGGGGCGAACACCTACCTGGTGCAGAACGACGCGTTCAGCGCCCTGGGCCAGGCGTCCTTCCTGGGCCTCACCGTGCCCGTCTGGATCACGCTGGGTCTGGCCCTGCTGGGCGGGGTGCTGCTGCAACGCACCGGCTTCGGCCAGAACGTCTACGCCATCGGCGGCAGCGAGGAGGCCGCGGTCCTCATGGGCGTGCCGGTCACCCGGGTCAAGGTCCTCGTCTATCTCATCTCCGGACTGCTCGCCGGATTGGCGGGCGCCCTCAACGCCGCCCGCCTGTCCTCTGGTGTCACCATCCTCGGCGCCGGCATGGAACTCGACGTCATCGCCGCCGTGGTGATCGGCGGCACGCTGCTCACCGGTGGTTCCGGCGGTCTCATCGGAACGATGGCGGGCGTGCTCCTGCTCGGGGTCATCCAGAGCCTGATCAACCAGATCGGCGTGCTCACCTCGTCGTTCCAGCAGGTCGTCAGCGGCGCGTTCCTCGCTCTGGTGGTGGTCGCCCAGCGGATCCTGCACCGGGCGCAGCGGCTGTCCTGAGGGCGGCCCCGGGCCGCACCAGAGCCGGGGGCGCAGCAGGACGCTGCCGGACGTGCTGCGGCCGACGGCCGTTGGTGGTTCGGGACCATCACCGGCAGGTCCCCTTGGGCGACGAGCCGCCGCCCAAGGGGACCTGGACGTCGGATGGTCTCAGCAGCTTCAGGGCTGCTGGCAGCGGACTTCGCCGCCGACGACGGTCGTCATGACCTTGGTGTGCAGCACCGCCTCCGGCGACTCCCGGTAGGGGTCGGTGTCCACCGCGATGAAGTCGGCAAGTTTGCCGGGCGCGAGGATGCCCTTGCGGTTTTGCTCGCTGGCGGCGCAGGCAGCGCCCAGGGTGTGGGCGCTGACGGCCTCGGCCATGGTCAGCCGCTGCTCAGGCTGCCAGCCGCCGGCGGGTGTGCCGTCGGGGCGGGCACGGGTGACCGCGGCGTACAGCGCGGCGAAGGGGTTGGGACTTTCGACGGGGGCGTCGGAGCCGAACGCCAGCGTGACGCCGGCGTTCAGCATCCCGCGCCAGGCGTAGGAGGCCAGGTCGTGGCCGGCCAGCAGGGAGTCGACCAGATCGATGTCGCTGGTGCAGTGCACCGGCTGCATCGAGGCGACGATGCCCAGCGTGGCCATTCTGGCCAGGTCGGCGGGTCGCAGGTGCTGCGCGTGCTCGATGCGGTGTCGCAGCCCCGGCGTGCGGCCGACCGTCTCGTAGGCGTCGATGACCAGGCGGTTGGCCCGGTCGCCGATGGCGTGCGTGGCCACCGCGATGCCGGCACCCGCGGCCCTGGCGAACAGCCTGACCAGATCCTCGTTCGGGGTGACCGCGATGCCCACGTTGCCGTGCTCGCCGGCGAAGGACCTGCTCATGTGGCAGGTGTGCGAGCCGAGTGCCCCGTCGCTGAAGATCTTCACGGGGCCGGTGTGGATCCAGTCGTCGCCCTGCCCGGTGCGGCGGCCCTCGGCGATGGCCGCCTCCAGGTGAACCAGCGGGATCGCCTTGTGAACGCGTAGTTTCAGCTCGCCGGCGTCGCGTAGGGCCAGGTAGGCGGCACGGCAGTCCTCGCCGTCGATGTCGTGCACGCTGGTCAGGCCGAGCGCGAGCAGCTCCTCCTGCGCGGTGTGCAGCAGGTCGCGCAGGTCGGGGGAGACCATGAGGTCGCGCAGCGGGTACGAGGCCGCCTCGCGCAGAATGCCGGTCGGCTCGCCGCTCGCGCCCCTGACGATCTCGCCGCCCAGCGGGTCGGGAGTGCTGGCGTCGATACCGGCCAGCCGCAGGGCCGCCGAGTTGGCCCACACCGTGTGGCCGTCCACGCTGGGCAACGCGACCGGCAGCTCACGACAGACCGAGTCCAGGGCGTACCTGTCCGGCTGCGCCGGCGGATCCCAGGTGTTGCTGTTCCACCGGCCGCCGAACAGCCAGGCGCCCGGCCGCAGCCGCGCCGCGTGCGCGGCCACCAGGGAGAGGGCCTCGTCCAGGCAGCGCGCCCCGCGCAGGTCCACGGCGCCCAGGCTCTGCGCGTACTGCGCGGTGTGGATGTGGGCGTCGTAGAGCCCGGGGAGCACCGCGGCGCCCTCCAGGTCGATCAGCTCCGCTCCCTGGCCCGCGGCCTCGCGCACCTCCGCCTCGCCGCCGACGGCCAGCAGGAGATCGCCGTCCACGGCCATGGCCTCCGCCAGCGGGTTGCCGCTGTCTCCCGTGTGGATGGCGGCGTTGCGGTACACGCGGATGCTCATGTGACTCCCACGTTTCCAGAGGCGGTGGTTCCACGCAGTAGACGGCGTCACGCCCGGGCACCGTACCCCTCAACCACGTCCCGCCGGCCCACCACGCTGACCTCGCGGTAGGCGGACCGGTCAGATCGGGCCGGGCCAGCCGATGGCGAACGGTCGCCATGGCCGGTAGTCGCCAGCGGTCATGCTGTCCACCGCCGACAGGCTCGACTATGAAAGGGGGAGGCACCTTTGACCACTGGGAGTCCCATGACCATGCCACTCTCGGCCCTGCACCGGACGAGCGCCGCCTCCCTCACCTCGCTCGCCGTCGTGGTCGGCCTGCTCACCGCGGCGCCGTGGTCCGCGGCGAACGCGGCCACCACTGACGGCCCCGCCCCGGCGCCGGCCGCGCGGGTTGTCTCCACGGGCGGCGGAGCCGAGGTCGCCCTGACGCCGCTCGGAGACACCGGCGCCACCTCGCTCGCCGCGCTGCCCGGCGCCGACGGTGCGACTCCGGGCTTCGTGGTCGCGACGAGCAGGACAGGCACGACCGTCCAGACGACCGATGTCGCCAGCACGCCGACCGTGATCGAGGGCCACGCCGCGCTTCTGGACGCCAGCGCTGCCGACGCCGTGCCGCTGCACTTCTCCGCAGTGGGCCGGGACGGCCGGGCCGCCCAGGCCTACATCACGGTGTTCGACCTTGAGCACGGTGCGGCGTGGACCCGGCAGCTCGCCACCGACCCGGCTCCGGGCAACGACTGCTCCGAGGCCACTTTCGCCCGGACCACCTGTGTGCTCGTACCGCGCGGCGAGTACTCGGTGATGGCGTTCGTCTCCACTCTGCCCGCCGAGAAGCCGACCGTCGGAAGCAGCCGCACGTTCCAGAACATCTCGCTCGTGGGCGAGCCGGAGACGACGGTGAGCGGTGAGCGGACCTTCGCGTTCGACGCCCGCGATGCTCGCCAGCTCAGGATCACGACCCCGGGGCGCAGCACCAAGGTGCCGCCGCAGGGCGCCATGCTCATCGGCTACGACCGCACCGCCGCGGACGGGTCCGCGGTCCACCTGGAGATGCGCCCGGCATACCTCCTCGACCAGCACTTCTACCTGCAGCCGACGCCGCAGGTGTCCATCGGGGCGTTCCAGGCGCGCACCCGGGTCCGGCTGGAGGCGCCCGACATCGCCCTGTCCGCGCCGACCGCGCCGACCCTGCACCCCGAGTACGTCGACCAGACCTGGTTCTCCGACGTCTCTTCGGACTTCCCGGTCGTCAACGGCCGGTCCCTCCTCCCCGTGGTGGACGTCGGCCACGCCACGGCGGCCGATCTCGCCGGCCGGCAGCTGCACGGCGCGTTGGCGCTGGTCACGCACTCCGCCGACATGTCGATCGCGGAACAGTCCAACAATGCCGCCGCGCACGGTGCGGGCGTGGTCGTGATCCGCAACGATGGCCCCGGTGACATCAGCGATCCGGGCGGCACCGGGGTGAAGCTGCAGGTGCCGACGATCCGGCTGAACCGGGCGGAGGGTCTCGCGCTCGCCCACCTCCCTGAGGGAGCCATGGTGACCGTCGAGGGAGAGCCGGCCAGCCTGTATGTCTACGACCTCTACCTGAAGGTGAAGGATCGGATCCCCGAGGACCCCACTTACGTCGCCCTCCTCGGGCAGCTCGCCACTCAGGTGCGTCAGGTTCACGGGCAGCCGACGCTTCCCTCGGCGTTCTCCGAGGCGGCGTACCCGTGGCAGCCCGGCAACTCGTTCGTCGTCTCGACGGTGTTCCCCTTCAAGGGCGGGCCGGGGACGCGCACCGAGTACCGCATCCCCGACCCGGAAACGGCATGGAGTTACGCGGTGTTCGCTCCGGAATCCCCCTACAACGCGATGTTCCCCAAGGCACCAGTGCTGCCGATGAACCTGACCATGCCGGGCCGCCAGGCTTACTCGGACCGCGAACAGGACCAGCTGCCCTTCGGCCGGGCGCCGATCACGGCGGCCCCGAATCCCGCTCGTCCCGTCCAGCGCTCCGGTGATCAACTGCGCGTGGCCGTTGACGGCTTCACCGACGCGGACGGAAACCACGGAACGGAGTACACCCACCCAAGTGGGGTGCGCACCCATCTCGAGATCAGGGCCGACGGAGCCCTGGTCGGGGAGACGGACAACCTCCCCTCCGGCACGGTCCGGCTTGCGGGCGGCGAGTCTCGTGTCTCGATCTCGTTCACCGCGGACAACCCGCAGGCCTGGAACGAGCTGTCGACACACACCGAAACCGCCTGGAGCTTCCCGTCGGCGACGACCGCCGGGGGTGCGGCGGAGACCCAGCCGCTGCTGCTGCCGGATTACGACGTCAGCGTCGACCTGCACAACCGGGTACGGGCCGACCTCCAGGGCCGAGTGGCGTTCGACCTGCGCCTGCGGCGCCCTGACGGCGTACCGTCCACGCCGGCCGGCGAGCCGACCATCGACGCGTCGTACGACGACGGTGCGACCTGGCGACCGGCGGCCGTCACCCGCGGCACCGACGGCTGGCGCGTCGAGCTGCCGGCGGGCAGCGGCCTGGTGTCGCTGCGGCTACACGCGGAGGACACCGGCGGCTCAGCGGTCGACCAGACCATCGTCCGGGCCTTCGACGTCGTGCACTGAGCTGTCGAGCCAACCGAGCCGACCGCCTGCACGCCCGCCTGGAACCGCGTGCGGACGTGCAGGTGGTCCATCAGCTCGGCGATCCGGCGGCTGAGCGTGCGGGTGCTGGCGCCCAGCCGGCGGGCGACCACGTCGTCCTTCGCGCCTGAGGCGAGCAGCGCGGCGAGCTGGCGATCGCTGAAGCTGTCCTCCTGTGCCGGGGCGACGATCGGCGTCGCCTGCGCCCACAGCAGCTCGAAGAGCTGGACCAGCGCGTCGAGGAGGGTGGAAGGCCGGATGCAGACCGCCGCATCGCCGCTCTGCGCGCCGATCGGCAGGATCGCCAGCCGGCGGTCGCCTATCGCCAGCTTCATCGGAAGGTCGGTGTGCACCCGGGACTGCTCACCCGCGCCGGTTGCGTCCTGGACCTCCTCGAGCGCACCCGGCAGCTCCAGCGCCTCTGGTGCGTAGATGCCGCGCACCCGCACTTTCGCGCGCAGGAGCCGGCGGACCGACTTGTCCGACCGTCGGGGATCGGCGACGTACGGTGGGCGATCGAGCACCATGAGTTCGTGCCGGGTGGTGCTGAGCAGGTGCTCGAACCGGGCAGCGATCGCTGCGTCACCGACCAGCACCTCGACGATTTCCTCCGGGCGGAACCGCTCCTCGGCGGGCATCTCGGCGAGCAGGTCGCGCGCGGCGAGCTGCGTGCGCGCCAGCTCCTCACGGCGTCGATCGACCAGCGCGTCGACGGCGACGTCGGGTCGCGCCGCCCGCATCCTGACGGGCTGGCCGGCAGCCGGTGCACCAGGCCCAGCTCCTCGAGCCTGCTCAACGAGCTGCCCACCTCGGCCGCGCCACGGTCGAGTGCCGCGGCGAGGTCGCGCTGGGACGCCTCGGGGCGGGACAGGAGTTCGCGGTAAACCCTCTCGTCCTCGGCGCGGACACCGATCGGCTCGAGCATCCGCCCATCTTGCCCCCGTCGGCCGGGCGGCCACCCAGGCACCCCGTCCGCCGGCAGTCACCTGTGTCGCGCCCGAGACCGACGTTACAGAATGTTTGCGGTGACCAGCCCGTGTCCCGACACCGATTCGTCAGCCCTGTGCGGCGGCGGTGCCGTGCGGGGCGATGAACACCTTGTCGGCCATGCCTGTCCGCTGCGCTTCGAGGGCCTCCGGTAGCTGGTCCAGGCCGTAGAAGGCCGGACGTAGTCGGTCCAGGCCCAGGGTCGGCAGCATCTGCACGGCGCGGTGGTGCGTGTACGGGTTGATCACCGCACCGACGAGCGTCAGCTCTCGCGCGAAGATCTCGTTGGGGCGTACCCGGGCCTCGTCGTCGGGCCGGGCCACTCCGAAGACGAGGATCCGCCGCCGCGTGACGACACGGTGATGGCTGATTCCAGGATCCGGCCGGAGCCGACCGCGTCGATCACGTGCGGGAAGCCGAGTCCGTCGGTCAGCGCGGTGGCCTCGTCCAGCGCCGCCGGGTCGAGGGCGGCGTCCGCGCCCATCCGCAGGGCGGCCTCCCGCCGGTCGGCGCGCGGGTCCAGCACCACGACCGGTGCGAGTCCGCGGGCCTTGGCGAGGGCGACCATCATCGCCCCGGCCGGTCCGGCGCCGAAGATGAGGATCGGCAGCCCCGAGCGCGGGTTCAGCTGGTCCATCCCGTGCAGGCAGCAGGCGAGCGGCTCGGTCAGCGCCCCGATCCACGGCGGCGTCGCCGCCGGCAGCCGGTACGCGATCCGCGCCGGCACCACCATCCGCTCGGTCATGCCGCCGTCGAGCTTCACGCCGTACCCCCGCTTGCTGTCGCAGAGGTGTTCCTGCCCCAGGCGGCAGTACGTGCACCGGGTGCAGTAGTCGTGTGGTTCGACGGTGACCAGGTCGCCGACGGTGAGCCCGTCGACCGCCGCACCCACCTCGGTGATCCGGCCGCACACCTCGTGGCCGAGCACGACCTGCGGCGCGGCGGCGAAGCTGCCGGCGACGATGTGGCTGTCGGTGCCGCAGACGCCGACCGCGAGGGGTGCGATCGCCACCTCCTCCGGGCCGAGCGGGGCCGGCTCTGACTTGAGCAGCCGTACGTCGCCGGCGCCGAAGAAACGGGCCTCAGTCAGCAGCACGGAGCAACTCCCTCAGTCGGCGGATGTGCAGGCGGGCGGCCTCCTCGGCGGCTTCCGCGTCGCCGGAGCCGATGGCCTCGAAGATGGCCTGGTGGTCGTGAACGGCCTGGATCATGCCGCCGGTCAGGCTGGTGGAGCGCATCGCCACCAAGACCCGGCCCTGGACGCCGTCGAGCATCCGGGCCAGCACCGGGCTCTGCGCCGCCTGCCGGATCTCCCGGTGGAACGCCGCGTCCAGCTCGATGTGGCGGGAAAAGTCGCCCTGCTCCGCGACCGTGCGGTGCTCGGCGAGCAGGGCGAGCAGGCTGCGTCGCAGCGAGGCCTGGTACTTCTCCGTCGCCAGCCGGGCCACAGCTCCTTCAAGGACCTCGCGGGCCTCGTACAGGCTGACCAGTTCGGCACGGGAGATGCGCGCGACCTCCGCGCCGCGGTTCATCGTCTCGGCGACCAGGTTTTCCTGCACGAGGCGGATCACCGCGTCCCGGACCGGGCTGCGGCTGACGTGGAACTCCTCGGCGAGGGCCGGGACGCTCAGCCGCGCGCCCGGCCGCAGTTCGCCGGAGATGATCCGGTCGCGGAGGGTCTTGTAGAGCACCTCACCGACGCGCTGCGGGTCGGCCTGAAGAGAGCTGGTCACTGAAGGAACGTCCCTGCGAAGTGGCGGTAGTTGGCAGCGACCGCCGCGATCGCCTCGGGCCGCGTCAGGTCGCCGGCCAGAAGTCCGCGCAGCGAGTCCCACCAGATGCTACGGCCGATGGCGAAGCCCGTGAACCCGTTGGCGGCGGCGTCGGTGAGCCAACCGTCGACTGTGTCCGCCGGGGCGTTCGCGCCCAGCAGGATGCATTCGCCGCCGTTCTGCGCGGCAAGGTCGGCCGCCGTGCGGTAGTGCTCCGGCGCGCCGAGGTGCTCCAGCTTCCAGACGTCGACCGGTACCTCCTCGACGATTTCCGCCATCGCCCGGTGGATGAGCGCGGGCCGCACCTCGGCGTCGAACACCTCGCTCGGGACGTTCCGCTGCTCGGGCGTCGGCGGCACGAGCAGCTCGAAGAGGAACCGGCCGCCGGAGTCCCGAACCGCCTGCGAGACCTTGGCCAGCCGGGACCGCTGCTCGCGGTTGTCCGACGCCGACCCTTCGACGTTGTAGCGGACCAGTACCTTGGGCAACTCGGGGCGGAAGTGGGCGAGGAACCCCGGCAGGTCGGCCGGTTCGGTCTCGTACACGTCGCAGCCACCGCGCTCGACCGGCATGCTCAGCGTGACGTGATGGGCCCGGGCCGCTCGGGTACGCCCGCCCCGAGCTGCTCGTCGACCAGGATTCCGGCGTGCGCGGCCAGGCGGGGCTCGGCTTCGAGGGCGGCGAGCAGTCCTTCGAGGACCATGTGCTTGCCGTCGGTGATCGCCGCGCGCTCCGCGGGCAGTGCGGTGGCGGTGTGGCCGTACAGGGCCTGGGTGAGCCAGGGACGCTGGTCGACGGCGAGGATCAACAGGCTCATCGGGTTGCCTCCGACATGAGATGGGCGTCCGCCGACACGATGCAGGGCTTGACGTAGTCGCCGGCCACGAAGCGGGCGAACGCTTCGGGCAGTTCGGGCAGGGTGAGTGGTTTGACGATGAGGTCGCGCAGCGATGCGCCCATGACGCGCAGCAGCTCCCAGTTCGCCTCGACCTCGTCGACCGGGAAGTAGAAGGACCGGACGGTGTAGCAGTCGGTCCGCCGCCAGCGCGGCGTCGCGGGCATCGTGTACGGCTCGTTCGACTCGCCGAGCGCGACGACGGTGCCACCGGGCCGGATCACCCGCTGTGCCGTCTCCCGGGCCGCGTTCGCGCCGCTGACCTCGACGACCATGTCGTACTGGTTCTCTGCGGACAGGTCACCGGCGGCCGTGGCACCGAGTGTCGTCGCGGCCTCGAGCCGGGTGGGATTGGGGTCGAAGGCGTCCACGGCGAGCCCCATGGCCTGGGCGACCGCGACGACACCGAGGCCGAGCGGCCCGGCGCCGACGACCAGCGCGCGGCCCACCGAGTCCTGAGTCCGCAGCGCCAGCCGCAGGGCGTGCGCGGCAGTGCCGACCGTGTCGAGCCCGAGGACCGCGACCGACAGCGGGATGTCGTCCGGCACGGGCAGGACGCAACGCGCGGGGACGTCCACGTGCTCGGCGAAACCGCCGTCACGCTGCCAGCCGATCAGCTGCGACAGGTTGAGGCACTGGTTGGTGCGGCCGGCGGCGCAGCGCACGCACGTACCGCAGAAGACGGGGATGTAGACGATGCCGCGCGTGCCCTCGGGCAGCGCGCCGCCGACGACCGTGCCTCCGATCTCGTGGCCGGGAACGACGGCCGAGCCGCTGTGCAGCAGCCGCTTGTCCGACCCGCAGAGCGCGCAGACGTCGACCCGCAGTCGCACGTCGCCGTCGGCGATGTCGCCGAGGGCGACCTTCTCGAACGTGATCTCGCCGTTGCCCTTGAACCGGGCCCGCATGGATGTCACTTGACGGCTCCTCCGGTGATGCCGCGGACCAGCCAGCGCTGCGCGAAGATCGTCAGCAGCAGGGCGGGCGCGGAGATGAGCGTGCTGGCGGCCATCAGGCCGCCGAAGTCGTTGGATCCCTGGCCGATGAAGTTGAACGCGATGACGGTCAGCGGCAGCGTCCGCTCGTTCGCCAGGGCCAGCGCGAAGAGGAAGTAGTTCCAGCTGAAGACGAAGCTCAGCGTCAGCGCCACGGACAGCCCGGGCAGGGCAAGCGGCAGCGCGATCCGGCGGAAACGCTGCCAGGCGTTCGCGCCGTCGATCAGCGTCGACTCCTCGATGCTGATCGGGATCTCCTCGAAGAACGGCACCAGCAGCCAGATGCACAGCGGCAGCGTGATGATCAGGTGCGCGACGATCAACAGCGTGTAGTTGAGCGCCACGCTGTCCGGGCCACCGATGCGGATCGAGAGCACGAACAGCGGCAGCACGAACAGCACGCCCGGCGCCATGCGGGCCAGCAGCGTGACGAAGCCCAGCGTGGCCAGCTTGCGGCGCACGATCACGTACGCGGCCGGCGCGCCCAGGACGAGCCCGAGGATCGTCGACCCGCCGGCCACGATGAAGCTGTTGGCGATGTAGCGGCCGAACTCGAAGCGCTCGAACAGGTTGGTGAAGTTGTCCAACGTCAGCGGCGACGCGAGGTTGAACAGCGAGCCGGTGATGTCGACGTTGTTGCGCAGCGACGACCAGAGCATGAAGAGCACCGGGCCGAAGAAGATGACCGCGAAGACGAGGTATGCGGCGTACACGCCGCTGAGCCGCTTGGTCATCGCGCGGCCCGCTGCCGGAACCAGGTGAACACGCCCGCGATCACGATGACCAGGACGAGCAGGGCGATCTGCAGGGTGGCCGCGTAGCTCGGCTCGTTGTCGACGAAGCCGGCGTGGTATCCGTACACATTGAGCGTGTTCGTGGAGTTCACCGGGCCCCCCTGGGTCATGATGTAGATCGTGTCGAAGAAGCGGACGAGGTCGACCGTGCGCAGCAGCATCGCCACGGTGAGCACCGGGCGCAGTAGCGGGAGGCCGATGTTCCAGGCCGTACGCCAGCCGCTCGCTCCGTCCAGCGCGGCGGCCTCGAACGGCTCTTCGGGCAGCGACCGGATCCCGGCTGAGATGATCAGCGCCATGAACGGCGTCCACTGCCAGATGTCGACCAGGGCGATGGACCAGGGCGCGATGTCCGGGTCGCCCAGCCACACCACCGGGTCGATACCGACCTTGGCGAGGATCTGGTTGGCCGCGCCGAGCGACGGGTCCATGATCAGCAGCCAGACCAGGCCGACCGCGACCGATGCCGTGATCGCCGGGATCAGCATCATGCCCTGGAAGATCCGCCGGCCCGGCACGTCGAGGCTCATCACGTAGCCCAGCGCCAGCCCGAGGACGGTCTCCACCAGCAGGCAGACCACGAAGAGGAACAGCGTGACCTTCAGCGAGTTCCAGAACTGCGGGTTGCCGAACATCTCGGCGTAGTTGGCGAACCCGAGGAACCCCGAGTTGGTCCCGTCGGACTGCCGGTCACTGACGGAGAGCCAGATCGTGTACGCGATCGGCACCAGCACGAGCACGGCCGTGACCAGCACGGCCGGCAGCGCGAACGGCCAGACACCCCGGGCCGTCGGGTCGACCCGGCGGCGACGCGGGGGCGGAGCCCCCGCCCCCGGCTCCCCGCTGGAGGAACCGGAGGCGGCGGGCGGCTTCGTCATCAGGTCGCTCATGGGACTCAGCCGGCGTTCTTGGCCAGCAGCGGGGTCAGGCCGTCCTGGATCTCCCTGGCCGCGGCCGTGGCGTCGGACTGGCCGAGAATCACCTTGCCGATCGCGTCCCCGACGACCTTGCGCATCTCGGGGGCGGAGACGCCGACCGGGCCGACCTCGGTGGAGCCGTTGGTCTGCACGTTGGCGAGCGCCTTGCTCCACTGCTGCAGCGTGTCGGTGTTCAGCGTGTCGGTGTACGTCTTGTCCTGCGCGACCGAGGTTCGCGGCGGCGCGATGCCGCTCGTGGTCAGCTTGAGCTGGGTGGCCTTGCCGGTCGCCCACTCGATGAATTTCCAGGCCGCGTCCTTGTGCTTGGAGTACGAGGACATCGCGATGCCCCAGCTCAGGACGGTCGACTTCGAGCCCGCGGTGCCGGCCGGGAAGTCCAGCACGCCGATCTTGCCGACCACCTTCGAGGTCTTCGGGTCGTTGATGCTGCTGATCTCGTTGCTGGACTCCAGCTCCATCGCTGCGTTGCCGGCCGCGAAGAGCGCCGAGGACTGGGTGAAGGTGTTGTTGACGACGCCGGGCGGGCCGTAATCCTTGGCGAGGGTCGCGTACCGGTTGATCACGTCAGCGGCGCCGGGTGCGTCGAAGTTCGGGGTGCCGTCCGGCTTGGTCCACTCCAGGCCCTGGGAGTGCAGGAACGGGCCGAAGGTGAACGGCAGAGCGGCGGACTGGCCGCGCAGCGCGATCGGGGTGACCTTGCCACCGGACTTCTGCTTGATCGCGGCGGCGACTGTGGGCAGTTCGTCGAGGGTCTTCGGCGGCGTGATGCCGTACTGCTCGAACAGGTCCGTCCGGTAGTAGAGGACAACACCCTCGACGTTCACGGGCGCGGCGATCATCTTGTCCTGGATCGTCATGCCGGTCTTGACCGCGGTTGGGAAGTCGGCGGCGTCGTAAGCGGCGGACTTGCTCATGTAGTCGTCGAGCGGAGCGTAGTAGCCGGCCTTGCTGAACTGCAGGCCTTCGCGCGACGGCAGCGTCATGAAGACATCCATGGAGGAGCTGCGTGACTGCAGGTTCAGCGAGATCTTGTCGCGGGCCTGCTGCTCGGCGAAGGTCTGCACCTTCACCGTGACGCCCGAGGCCTTCTCGAATTCGGGGATCAGCGGCTCGATGGCCTTCTGCCACGGGTGGTTGGACATGACGAGGGAGATCTCGTTGGCGCTGCCGCCTGAGTCACCACCGCCGCAGCCGGCGGCGAGCCCGCCGACGAGGGCCAGGGCGAGCCCGGCGCTCAAGATCTTGTGCCGCATCTTTATGCCTTTCAGTTCTGACCGAGGAGTGGGGTGAGCCAGTCGTGGAAGTCGCCGAGGTCGGCGGGATTGGTGCTGCGCCACTGCGGGGGTACGGGCCGGGTCCGGCCGGCCACCTCCGCGAGCGGCACCGGGTCGTACACGGTTTCGCCGGCGCTGCGGTGCAGGCCGACCATCAGTGCGGTGGAGTGGTCGGCCAGCAGCTTCGCCGCGTGCCGCCCGGCCTCCGCCGCCTCCGCCCGGTCGACGTCGCTGGCGAGAGCGCCGCTGCTGCGCTGGGCCATGCCGAGCACCTCGCCACGGGCGGCGACACCCAGCTCGGTGCTCACGAGCCCGGCGAGCGCCCTGGAGACGCCGCCGAGGATGATCCGGGTGTGGTTGACAGCCTCGAACGGCTCGTCGGTCATCTCGCTCGCCGCGCCTTCGCTGACGACCACGAACGCCCGCCCGTGCGCGCGCAGTGCGTCCTGCACGGCAGTGAGGAACGCCGCCCGGTCGAAGGTGAGTTCCGGGATCAGGACCAGGTGCGGGGCGTACACCGGATCGTCACGGTGCCAGGTCGCGGCGAGGGCCAGCCAGCCCACCGAGCGGCCGAGGGTCTCCACGATGCGGATCGGTTCGATGCCGGACATCGCTGCGTGGTCACGGGCCAGGTCCGGGACGATCTTCGTGAGGTACCGCGCGGCGGAGCCGTACCCCGGAGAGTGGTCGATACCGACCAGGTCGTTGTCCACGGTCTTCGGGATACCGACGACGCTCAGCTCGCGCCCGGTCGCGGCGGCCCGGTTGGCGAGAGCGTGCAGCAGCGCCATCGTCCCGTTGCCGCCGATCAGCGCGAGGCCTTCGACACCGTTGGCGGCCAGGACGTCGAGTGCGATGTCGAGATCCGCCGCGGTAACCGCCCGCCGCCCGGCGCCGAGCCAGGATCCGCCGTGCAGGGTCGCGGCGGCCGGCACGTCGGCGGCGGTGACCGGGGTGAGCCGACCCTCGATCAGGCCGTCCGGGCCGCCCCGCAGCGCCAGCACCTCGTGATCCGCCGCCGCCTCGAGGAAGCCGCGGAGACTGGCGTTGACGACGCTGGTCGGTGCGCCGGTCTGTCCGATGAGGAAACGCATCACTACCCCTGCGCCTTCGAGCCGACGGACAGGAAGGTCTGGAACGCCTCCAGGCCGGGGCGGCCGCCCTCGTATCCGAGCCCCGAGTCCTGCACGCCGCCGAACGGGATCCACGGCGTGTTCGGCGTGCCGGTGTTGATGCCGACGATCCCGGCGGAGAGACGGTCGGCGACGGCGTGGGCGCGGTGGAGGTCTGCGCCGCAGACGTAGCCGGCCAGGCCGTACCCGGTGGCATGGTGCAGGGCCAGCGCGTCGTCGAGGTCGTCGTACACGTGGATCGGCGCGATCGGTCCGAAGATCTCTTCGGTCATCACCCGGCTGTCGACGGGCGCGTCCAGCAGCACGGTCGCCGGGGCGAAATGGCCCTTCTCGGGGACGGCTCCACTCGTGACCTTCCTCGCGCCCTTGCTCACCGCTTCCTCGACGAGCGAGGCCATCCGGGCCGGGTCCGAGGCCGGCGCGAGGGGGCCGAGGTCGGTGGCCGGATCCGTGGGATCGCCGACGACCATCTTCTCGGTCGCCGCGATGAACGCCTCGGTGAACTCGGCCGCCACCTCGCGGGCCACGAGGACCTGGTTCGCGGCGATACAGGACTGGCCGTTGTTGCGGTACTTCGCCACCAGCAGCGTCTGTGCGGCTGCCTGCGGATCCGCATCAGACAGCACGAGGAAAGGTGCGCAACCACCGAGCTCCATCACCGTACGCAGGAAGCGCGGCGCCGTGGCCGTGGCGACCAGCCGCCCCACCCGGGTCGACCCGGTGAACGACACGACGCCGACACTCTTGGCGGAGAGCCACGGGTCGACGACGTCGGCGGGTGTGCCGAGCACGGTCGACAGGACCCCCGCGGGCACGTGCCGTTCGACGACCGCGGCCAGCACCAGCGACGACAGCGGCGTCAGCTCGGAGGGCTTGAACAGCACCGGGCAGCCCGCCGCCAGCGCCGGAGCGATCTTGCGAGCGGGGATGGAGACCGGGAAGTTCCAGGGAGTCAGGACCGCGGCGATACCGGCGGGCCGCGTCGTCACCCGGTGATTGATCCCGGGTACGACGGACAACTGCTCGGCCTCCTGCCGATCCAGCAGGTCGGCCATGATCCGGAAGTAGGCGACCGTCAGCCCCAGCTCGGCCACCGACTCGGCGAGCCGCTTGCCGCTCTCCCGGGTGATCAACGTCGGCCACTCGGGCTCCTTGGCGAGCGCCTCGACGTCTGCGGCGATGGCCCGCAGCGCCGCCGACCGCGCAGCCTGCGGCGTGCCCGCCCAGACCGGCAGGGCCTGCTGCGCGAGAGCGAGCGCGGCGTCGGCGTCGGCGCCGTTACCCGTGCTTACCTCGGTGAACGGCTCGCCGGTGGCCGGGTCGAGCACCGCGAGCCGCGGTCCGCCCGCCGCCCGGCCTGCCACGCGCACGGCGGTGGCGGCCGAGAGGATGTCGTTGACGATGGAATCGGTCACGCTAGCTGCTCCTCGTACGCGTCGAGCTGGTCCTGGTCGAGATCGATGCCGAATCCGGGCCCGTCCGGCACGCGGACCGTGCCGTGGGCGGTGAGCAGGCCGTCGGCGGCCTGCCGCAGCGGGTTGGAGCGGATGTCCCACTCGATGAGCCGCGTCGCGGACGAGATCGCGCCGGCCTGGACGGTGGCGGCGGTGGCGACCGCGCCGTTGTAGAGATGCGGGTTGACCGTCCGCCCGGCCGCTTCCGCGGCCGCGAGCACGGCCAGGTACTCGGTGACGCCGCCGGCCTTGCCGAGGTCGGGCTGCAGGATCTCGACCGCCTCCAGGTACGGCGTGAAGGCCGCGGCCCCGTAGAGATTCTCCCCGGTGGCCAGCGGCATCCCGGTGTGACGGGTCAGCTCGGCCAGCTCGGAGGGGCGATCGCCGGCGAGTGGCTCCTCGACCCACGCGACGCCGAGATCGGCCAGAGCGGGGACGATCTCGAGCGCCTCGGTCAGCCGCCAGGCCTGGTTGGCGTCGGCGAAGATCTGCGCCTCGTCGCCAAGGATCCGCCGGGCAGTCCCGACGTTGGCGAGGTCGGTGTCCGCGCCGAACCCGACCTTGACCTTGACGGCGGTGAGCCCGAGCGCGACGCAGCGATCGGCGACCTCGGCGACCCCGGTGGGTCCGAGGCTGGAGCCGTACACCGGCAGCTCGGTGCGTGGGCTCGGGCTGAGCAGCCGGGCCAGACTGGTGCCGGCGTGGCGGGCGGCGAGGTCCCACAGGGCCATGTCGACGCCGCTGATCGCCTGGTGGACCGGGCCGGGTGCACCCCACTGTCGGCCGAGTGGCGCAAGCCGCGCGAGCAGGGCGCGCTGGGCGGTGGCCGGGTCGGGAAAGCTGCGCCCCTTCAAGAGCGGGGCGATGCCGTCTTGAATCGTGGCGATCCGCTCGCGCCACGCCCAGGACGGGTAGTTCGCCCAGCTCTCGCCGACGCCGACCGAACCGTCGGCCAGCTCGACCTCGATCAAGACCATCACGCGGTGGGTGAGCGGCGCGAAGGACATGGCGATCGGCTCGGTGGGGCGCGCCCGGAAGACCCGGCACCGCACCTCCGCCACCGCGGCATCCGGCAGCGTGACCACGCGGGTCTCCGCGGCTGAGGGTGCGGCCTTGAGGTCCATGTGCCTTCTCTCGCAGTAGACGCTTTCTGCATGCAGTGTTGAACGCATGTGACCGGGACGTCAAGAGTGCGAAACAAGAAAAGGCGGCGAGTTCGTTACCGGCGAAAGGTACTTATGCCTCGCAGGGGGAGCTTGCGTTCCGCTGTCTCCCGCTTCTCGTGGCACCTCGGACGGATTCGGCCACCGCTGTGGACGGTCTACACCGCGTTCGGGCGGTCTGCCCGGCTAGGCGGTCAGGACGCGGGTGCCGGTGCGGCGTACGGCCGCGGCTACCGGGTCGGGCAGCGAAGCGTCCACGACCAGGGTGTCGATGCGGTCGAAGCCGCACACCTGGACCGGAGCGGTGGCCGCCAGCTTGCTCGCGTCGGCGAGCAGCACGACCTCGTCGGCGATGTCCATGAGGGCGTGCTTGGCGCTCAGCTCAACCTGCGAGCGCACGTACGCACCCCGCTCGTCGACCGCGCTCGCGCCGAGGAACAGCAGGCGCACCCGCATGCGCTTGACGAGATCCAGCGCGGCGAAACCCACCATCGCCTGATTGTCATGCAGCAGCTCGCCGCCGATTCCGATGACCCTTGACCTGGGCCGGGACAGCATGTGGGCAAGCACAGGGACGGAGTGGGTGATCACGCAGCCGTCGAAGTCCTCGGGCAGCGCTCGGGCCACCTCGGCCGCGGTCGTGCCACTGTCGATGCCGATCGTGTCGCCCGGCTGGACCAGGCGAGCCGCCGCAGCGCCGATCGCCAGTTTGGCGCCGGCGTGACTGAGCGCGCGGGACGCGTACCCCGGGCCCCCGACGCCGCCCTGCGGAAGACTGACGCCGCCATGAACCAGCAGAACCTCGCCACTCTCGGCGAGTCGCCGCAGGTCACGGCGGATCGTCATCTGCGAGACGCCGAGCTGGGCGCTGATGTCGGCGACCGAGAGGAACCCGGCCCGGCGCAGCGCGGCCATGATGTGCGTCCGCCGCTGCGGGGCGCCGTCGTAGCGCATGGCTTCCACTGACACGTCCGCAGTCTAGCCTCTGTTCTTCGGCTACCAACGGATGTTACTTTTCAAACATCCTTTGATCTCAGCGCCTCGACGTCGCCGACCTCGGCGACGCGCCGGCCGCTCTCGCGCTGGAGGAACAGTGACCGTCGACCCCTCGATCCTCGCCCGCCCCTCGGGCGGCTACGCCATGCTCGCCGTCGATCAGCGCGAGGCGCTGCGGGCCATGTTCGCCGCACACCAGCCGGAGCCGGTGACCGACGCGCAGCTGACCGCGTTCAAGGTGGACGCGGCACGCGCGCTGAGCCCCTACGCGTCCGCGATCCTCATCGACAAGCAGTTCGGCTGGGACGCGGTGATCGCGGACAACGCCGTCGACCCGTCCTGCGCCCTGATCGTGGCGGCCGACGCGTTCACCCCGAGCGCCACCGAGTTCGTCGCAGACGTGGTGATCGACCCCGAGGTCGACCCCGCGACCGTACGAAAGGAGGGCGCGAAGGCCCTCAAGCTGCTCGTGCTCTACCGACCGGATGAGTCGCCGGAACCCCGGATCGCCATGGTGACCGACTTCGTCGCCCGCTGCCGCGAGGCCGGGCTGATCAGCATCATCGAGCCGGTGTCCCGTGGCCCCCGCGAGGGCGGCGCGTACGACCACGAAGCGGGAATCCATGCGGCTGCCCGCGAGCTGGGCGCCCTCGGTGCCGACCTCTACAAGTCGGAGGTACCAACTCACGGCAAGGGCACCCCGGACGAGATCACCGCCGGGTGCGCCTCGCTGTCGTCAGCCATCAGCAGCCCATGGGTGGTGCTGTCCTCCGGCGTACCCGCGGAGGTTTTTCCCGAAGCCGTGCGACTCGCCTGCCGGGCCGGGGCCTCGGGTTTCCTCGCCGGCCGCGCGGTCTGGGCCTCGGTGGTCGGCAGTCCGACCATGGCCGACGACCTGCGCACGATCTCGGTCGACCGGCTGCGACGCCTCGCCGACGTGGTCGACGACGCCGTGTCGCGCTGAGGTGGCGCCAGTCGGCGACGTGCTCGCGGTCGTCGCGGTCGCGCTGGGTGCCACGATGCAAAGAGCAACCGGGCTGGGCTTCGCCCTGGTCGCCGCCCCGTTCCTGGTCGTGATCCTCGGCCCCTTCTCGGGCGTGACCCTGGCCAACCTGCTCTCAGCGGTGATCAACCTGATCGTGCTGTGCGCGACCGCCCGGGCACTGCGCCGCCGCCTGGCCGTCCAGATGATCGCCGGGGTGATCCTGGCCCTGCCATTGGGGGTCTGGGTGGTCCGGGAGCTGCCGGGCCCGGTCCTGCTCGTCGGCATCGGCTTGATCACGGCAGGATCTGTGGCCTGGGTGGCGGTGGGCCAGAGCATGCCGTTCCTCAGGCATCGGGGTGGGGCGATGGCGTCCGGGTTCGCGTCAGGCTTCTTCAACATCACGGCGGGGACGGGCGGGCCGCCGCTCGCCGTCTACGCGTGAGCACCGACTGGGAACACCGAAGTTTTGTCCCGACCGTGCAGCTCGTCGGCCTCGTGACGAACGTGCTGTCCCTGGCCGCGAAGGGCACCCCGGTCCTGTCGAGGACACTGCTGCTGGCCTGCGGGGCGGCGATGCTGGCAGGGATCGGTGGCGGGCACTGTCTGGAGCGGTGGTTGCCGGAGTCGGCCACGCGGCGGTGGATGATGGCGCTCGCCCTCGCGGGAAGCGTCATAGCGATCGTCAAAGGGCTGGCGGCGTGGTGAAGAGGCGTATGTCCTGTCCGCGTCGACAGGCCGACCCGACCGGCGCAGGCGCGTCACGTGGCGCTCTTTCTCCTGCCGGCTCCACCTGCTTGGGCGGGCCGACGTCCTCGGGCGCGTCGACGCGGTGGCCTCGCCGGGTCTTCAGTCTGGGCAGCGACCCGGATCCACGGTTCAGCCTCGCCAATGAGCGGACATTTCTGGCGTGGATCCGTACCTCTCTGGCGCTCTTCGCCGCAGGCGTGGCGTTGGAGGCGGTGAACCTGCCGATCGTGCCGGGATTCCGCCGGGCGTCAGCGATCGTGCTGATCCTGCTGGGCGCCGCCGCCCCAGCCCAGGCATGGTTTGGCTGGGTCCGCACCGAGCTCGCCCTGAGGCTGGGAAGAGGCCTCCCGCCGCCGCTGATGGCCGTGCCGGTCGGTGCAGGTCTCATGCTCGTCGGCGTCCTGGTCCTCCTGGGCCTCATCCTGTGACCGGCGTCGGCTCCTCGCCGTCCTCAGGCACCTCCCCAGGTTCTCTCTCGTCAGGTGATCGCGGATTGCAAGTGGAACGGACGGTGCTGGCGTGGCGACGTACGGCAGCCTCCTTTGTCGTCGCGGCGGCCGTGGCCGGCCGTCTCCTCGTGCCGCACCTCGGCGGATGGGCCTTCCTGGCGGCCGTCGGCACCGCGATGACGGTCGTCATCGTCGCCGCGGCGGCTTTGCGACGGCGCCTTCGGCACTCCGATGCCCCGGCCGAGCCGGGCTCGGCCCTCCCATCCGGTCCCTGGCTGGCGGCGGTCACCATCGCAACCGCGGTTGGCGGTCTCAGCGTGGCGGTCGCTGTTCTGGGTGCAGATCACACTGACACGCACCCTCGTCAATTTCCGGCATGACCGTGGGCCCCGCGAGTCCCGGTATCCGCCCACATCCCGCGAGCCGCGGGGCTGTCGTTGATCGGCGAAGCTGGTCACCCCCGGGTGATGATCGGCTGTCCGCGGTCATGCTCCTCGAATGCGGCGAAGGCGAGCAGGTCGGCCACCTCGTCGACGTGCTCGTGGAGCCGGTTGGTCGCGACGCGGAGGAAAGGCTCGTGCGGGCCGGAGAAATAGCGGCCTCCCGGAACGACGGCCACGCCGTGCGCGGCGAGGGTGACCAGTGCGGAGCGTTCATCCTCGACGGGCATCCACAGGCTCAATCCTTCTGTGCCGCCCGTGTGTACGCCGCGGGCGGCCAGCGCCTCGGCGAGCGTTCGCCGCCGGGCTCGGTACGTCTCGCCGGCCTCGGCGACAAGCGCGCGGGTGTGCGAGTCGGTGAGCAGGTGGGCGAGGCAGTTCTGCAGGATGCGGCTGGTCCAGCCGCTGCCGAACGTCCGATAGACGCGCGCCCGCTCGATCAGCGCTGCCGCGCCACCGAGGACGGCGAGGCGCAGGTCGGGGCCGTGTGACTTCGAGTACGAGCGCAGGAAGACCACCCGATCGGGAAGGATCGTGCCGAGCGTCTGCACCGGCCCGGGGGCGAGGTCGGCCAGGCCGTCGTCCTCGATCACCAGGGTTCCGAGCCGTGTAGTGCGGCGGCGAGTTCCGCGCTGCGTGCCGGGTCGACGCTGTGCCCGGCCGGGGAGTGGGCGTGCGGTTGGTAGATGAACAGCACCGGCTTACGGCGTACCGCGTCGGCCAGGGCGTCCGGCCGGGGACCGCGCTCGTCGCGGGGGACCGGGATCACCTCGGACCGCGATGCAGGAGATTGGCGAGATCGATCCCGGGCTGGACGCCGAGCGGGCGGCCGCCCGCACTGCTCGCGGGCATCCAGGGCGGCCGTGGCGGTGCTGCTGGCCACCGGAAGCCTCGCCCACCTGGAGGCCGCGCTCGACGCGGGCATCGAGAGCCTGCGCGCCAGCCGCAGGGCCGCCCTCATGCCGGCAGGGACCTAGCCGTAACGGGGCTTACGGCCAAGGGCGCCGCCACGCGCGACCGCATCGTGCGCGCCGCCACCGAGCTCATCCTGGAACGCGGCGTCGGCGGCATGACCCTCGACGAGATCCGGGCCGGCACCGCCACCAGCAAGAGCCAGCTGTTCCACTACTTCCCAGATGGCAAGCGCGACCTGGTCGCCGCGATCGCCGATTTCCAGAGCAGCCGCGTGCTCGAGGCCCAGCGCCCGTGGCTCGACCAGCTGGACAGCTGGGACTCGTGGCAGGGCTGGCGGGACGCGGTGGTCACGCACTACCGCAACCTCACCCACAAGTACTGTTCGATCACCGCCCTGGTCAACGAGCTCACCCCGGCGGACCCGCAGCTCGCGGCCACGGTCGGCGCGCGCGCCGACCGCTGGTACGACCATTGGGCCGCGGGCGTACGCCGGATGCGCGCCAAAGGCCTGATCCGCCCGGACGCCGACCCCGAGCGGCTGGCCATGATGATCTTCACGGCACTGCAGGGTGGCCTGCTGGTGATGCAGGCGAAGGACTCAATCCCAGGTCCAGTACGACAAGCGTCTGGCGCGCTTCGTCCTGCTGGAACGGGTGATTGGCGTGATCTTCGCTGCGGTCGGCGTCATGTTCTTGATCGTTTTTGCCTACGGCATCGTGTCTGGTGAGCCGCTGCCTTCGAGCCGATAGGTAGCCGCGGGCGTCCGGATCTGCCTGGCGAGCGGTCCGCATCCAGTCCGCAAGAGGTCGGCGGACGGCGGGGGAGTGGTGTGAGACGTCGAGGGGCGTTTCCGCTGCTAGACCCCCATGCGCCCAGGTCGTCGGCGCTGGCAATTCGATCTCATAATTCTTCGGTCACCGTGCCCGTTGGCATGGGAGCTGACGGTCGACGGCGGTCAGCTCCCGGACGTGCCCACCGGCAGACTGGCGCAGGTCAACCCACGTCACTGCCGCGCGACGTCTGGCCGTATCCACACTTCCTAACCCATGTGGCACCGTGACGGACGGGCGACCGACTGGGGGACACATGAGCAAGAAGAGCCGATACATCGGTCCCAGCATGAGCAGGCCATACAGGGGGGTGCCTGAGCAGGCGGACCGCTTGACGCTGATCACTCATTGGCGGAACTTCGTGCCCGAGCGCCCTGTCCTGGTCCAACCCGGCGAGACCATCTGGATCGAGGACCACCGACAAGCTGAACACCGAAGGCCGCAATATCACCTCATGGTGAAGCGGAACAACGGCCAGCTGGACTCACACCCCGGCGAGCTGTACCGCTGAGGTGCTGCGACCAGCGCCGAAGCGCACGGTGCGGACTCCGATGGCTATACAGCCAGCGGTACAGCCAAGCCACCCGATCCGGGCCGGCATCCCCAGACGCCAGCAGACGCTCTGAACAGGGGTACCGGCCTCCCAGCAGGCCGCCGCGATCTTCTTCCAACCCCCAGGCCGGGCCAGGGTGCCACGCCGACGCTTGACAACCGCCATTGAGACTCGTCCGGTAGGGCGCTGCGCCTGTCCTCGCCAGGGGAGGCCGGAAGGTCTACGGCTGCCCGACGAGGAGATCCGCCGCAGGATGGATCCCCCTACTCCTGGCTCAGAACATGCTCCAGCCGACGAAGATCACCGCGAGCGCGACGACGGCGCTGGCCGCAAACAGGACCCGTCGCCACGATTTCCGCGGTGTTGTGGAACGCCCCAGGCGCCTCCACGCCCGCCGAGCACGCCAGCCGGGCGCGACCATGAGTTTTTCGGCGCCAGCCACACCATGCAATCCCGCGACGTACCGCGCGACGGTTTCCGCCGTGACGCCTTGCTCCTCGAATGCCGAAATCACGGCGGTTGAGATCGAACAGGCTTACGAGTTGCCCGTTCACCTTCGCCGGGCCGAAGGCGGACGTGACCACTGCGCCGACGTGATCCGTCCAGTGGTCGAATTGAGGAGCCACGGCCGCACTGTAGACGTGCCCTACGGTGGCGTCAGCCGTAACCGGCCCTCCACCGACCCAGTACCGCCGCGCCGAGCCGTCACCGCTACCGGTAGTTGGCGAACCGTGCTGCATGGCGGGGTGTCAGATGACGCCAGCTTGACCCCAGCGAAGCGCAACGCCGCGTCCTAGGAACGGCGGCACCGGCCGGCAGCGATGTGGTTCGCAGGCCCGGTAGCGGACGGTACGGTCGACGGTGTCGACCGAGAAGACCCCGCCGGGAAGGGCCAGCCACACAGCAGCGCCGGCCGCCCCATGCACCGGCCTCAAACCGACGCCGTCCACCGAGGCCGGCCCGGACATCCCGATCAGCGCGAGCAACGCGGCGGTCCCGACCGCCGTCCATCGCCGCCATTTCCTTGGTACGCGGACAGTCCCCTCCGCCGACCGCGAAGATCGCATCTTCGCCATTCTCGTACGGTATGCAGCCCGCCGTCCCGTCGGAGGCGCCGCCGCCTGTATCACCCGTCCGGGCCGACGAGCCCCACGGGAGCGACAAATGCAACCGGACGGGGCAAAGCCTTGGCTGCGTGCCCGATCCCTGCCCAGCGCAGAAGTCATCGCCGACCAACGCCGGCTGCGGGCCGAAACAGCCGCCGTCACTTCGCTGCCAACGACAGCATTGGTGCGCGGTGTGGCCGCGGTGAACGTCAGGTGTGGTCCGGGGTCTTGGTCGCCCGGCGGCGGCGGATACCGAAGCGGGTCAAGGCGACCAGCGCGATCTTGAGTACGACGAGTGCCACGACCACGTTGACGGCGACGCCCGTCCACCGCGATTCCGCCACGACCGCGCCCGCCAGCCCGACATGCAGACCGATAACCAGGACCACGGCCAACGCGAGGAGGATCGCCTGCAGCTTGGATCGTGGGAAGCCTCGGGGCTTCTTTGTCATTTCGCTGGTGAGTCGAAAGGGGGCGGCACCGGGAGCTTCGGACCGCTGCCAGGCCAACGTTAGTGGGTCGCGGAGGCTGAACCGCTCGAAGTCGCGGGTGATGACGTCCCGGATCCGGGCCATGCTGTCCTCGTCGGAAGCGCCGATTCGTACAGTCAGAGTGTTGCCGTCGGCGGTGAGCGTGGCCTGGCCCCATGGAGTGAAGGTGACGGTCTCGTTGGTGTCCGACCACTCGGCGTTACCTGCACCTCGCGGCGGGCCATCGTTGCGTGCAGATGCATTCGGGGGTGTGGCCGCCGCGGCTCATGGCGGCGGCGTGCTTGCAGAACTGGACCAGGTAGCGGCTGGCTCAGTCGGTCTGGATCTGAGCTTGCAGGATCGGCACGGTGTTCCTTCTTGGTCGTCTGTCGGTGGAGAGCTGGCCCCCGACTGATCGCGGGTGAGGCGCCGGGGTGGTCGAGAATCAGGTCCGAATGAGGGCGATGGGCCAGGCCGGGATGCCGCCCTCGTCCGTGAGGCTGTCGAGGATGGCCGCTTCGATCGAGTCGATGCGCCGGCACTCTGTGAAGCAGGCGGTGACGTCCTCCGCACGAGGTGCCGCAGTCAGGAGTTGGCCTGCGACTCCCGGAAGCACAGGACGAAGTAGCGACCACCCGACGGCATGACCGCGTGCAGCCCCTGCAGGTAGGCGGTGCGGTCCTGCTGGTCACCGAGGACCTGGACCAGCAGCTCGCTATCCAGCACGGTGCCGGAGGACTCCCGAGCCAGCCGCACAACTTTGAACCGCCTGCGACCGGCGATGAGATCGAGGCCGCCGCCACCAATACGTGCGCAAGGTCATCGGCACGACAGGGCCGTCCGCGGCCAACGAGGAGGCGTTCGGCGAGGCTCCGTTGCGTTGGGCGTCGCCAAGATCGAGGCAGACTTGAGCAGTGAAGTCGTCGACCCGGCCTGACTCGTAGCTGCCTCCGACGTCGCGTCCGCCGGCTTCCGGTTCCCGCCGGAGGTGATCGTGGTCGCGGTCCGCTGACCGCGGACCCGACCCCGGTTCAACACGTCCGCCGATCCGATAACGCAACGGCGTCTTTGAGAGCCCCGCCTCGGTCGAGGTTGCAAAATATGCATCGCCTGATTGCGCTCACTACATCTTGCGCTGGATAGTAGGCCCGTTGAGACCTGCAGCACACTCTCGGCGATCTGCGCTGGCCTCCCTGGGAAGCAGAAGCGGTGAAGGCGCCGGCCTGAGAGCAAGCGGGGGACTCGGCCAGCTCGGTCGGACTAGCACTAAGGAATCATCGTGATCCAGAAGGAAACGGCTTTCTACAGCGAGGGCAGCCGTCTCAAGGCCACCATCTACTACCCGGACGATCTGCCCGAAGGCGGGCAACACCCGGCGCTTGTCATCAACTCCGGCTATCAGGGGTTCAACGACTTCTACCCGAAGATGTTCGCTGGGCGGATGACCGAGCGCGGGTTCGTCTGCCTGGGCTTCGACTACCGGGGCATGGCGGACAGCGGAGGGGAGAAGGGGCGGGTCCTGATCGAGGAGCAGGCCCAGGACGTGCGCAACGCCGTGACGTTCATCCGCTCGCAGGAAGACATCGACACCTGCCGCGTCGGCCTCGTCGGCTGGGGCATGGGCGCTGCGAACGTCATCCTCGCCGCCGAAAAGGGCGGGGATGTCGCGGGCGTGGCGTCCCTGAACGGGTTCTACGACGGGGAGCGATGGCTCAAGTCCATCCACACCTACGACGAGTTCCTGAAGATCGTCGACGAAGTGGAGGAGGACCGAGTGCGCCGGGTGCTCCATGGCGAGTCCAAGCTCGCTGACACCTTCGCCCACTATCCGCTCGACCCTGCGACCGATGACTACGTCCGGAAGGAGCTGGCGCAGGTCTACGGCTTCGGGCACCCGACCCGGCTGCAGTTCACCGAGTCCATCTTGGACCTGAAAGTCGAGAACGTGGTGGCGAACCTCTCGCCCACACCACTGTTCATCGCGCACGGCGAGCGGAACTCGCTGCACCCCCTGGACGAGGCCCTGTCCCTGTACACGTCCGCCGCTTCGCCCAAGACCCTCTACACGGTCCACGGGCGGCACAACGACTTCATGTACAGCGACCACCCGGAGTTCCTGCTGCTGTGCGACCGCCTGAAGGAGTTCTTCGACGACGCCTTCAGTGTCTCCGCCGCTCCCGCCCGGAGCATCTCGGCCTGACCGTGACCGGAGCCGCCGGCGCAGGGCGGAGCCTGACTGGCTCCGCCCCGCAGCAGGAGGTTGCCCGCGGGCAAGCGATGCAGAAAATGCAACCGAGTGTTGCGTGTATCACACCCCCTGCCTAGGATTTCGGTATGGCTCTCGAGCAGAAGCAGGCTCCCACGGCGCAGACCGGCGCTTCGCGGGTGATGGCGATACTGGACGCACTCACGTCGGCCGATCCGGCCGTGTTCCCGGACGGGCTGGGCGTGGCAGATGTCGCCAGGATCCTGGGGCGCGACAAGTCCGTCGTGTCCCGCCAGCTCAAGAGCCTGCTCGAGACAGGCCTGGTTTCCAGGGACCCTTCGGGGCGCTACGAGCTGAGCTGGCGGCTCTTCGCACTGGCGGTGCGGGCGGGAGACCAGCGGCTGACCAAACTCGCAGCCCCTCTGATGCTCAGGCTGACCGAAACCGTCCGGGAGCGCACCTACCTGACCGTTCTCAGCGACGGTGAGGTGCTCACCGTTCACTCGGAGAGCTCCCGGCGATCGATCGAGGCCGTGAACTGGGTGGGCCGTACGGTGCCGGTGAACAGGAGCTCCAGCGGCATGGCCCTGCTGATGGACCACGAGGACGAGCACATCCTCGAGATGGTCCGGCGCGGCGAAGACGGGGTCTCGGCCCGCGAAGCCCGCGAGCTCCTTGCCCAGGTGCAGGAGGCCCGCAAGCGGGGATACACGGTCGCGAACCGGATCTTCGACCCGGAACTCCTGGGCATCGGGGCACCGGTGCGGGACTTCTCCGGCCGCATCAAGGCCGCGGTGAACATCTCCGGTCCCGCGTTCAGGATCGAGCCGCACATCCAGGCATTTGCCGGGCACCTGCTCTCGACAGTGCGGGCCCTGCAGACCTACCTCTGCTCCGACGTGCGCTCCTCCGCCTGATGATCCGAGAGATCCCTGACGGCCCGCCGAGGCCTACCGATACTCATCTATTAGAGGTCAGGACAACAACCATGCAGCATTTTGCTACACCTCTGCCCGAGCCCGGCGCCACCGGCCCACGGCAGCCGGTTCTCAACGCGGTTCAGAGCCGTGCCCGCGGCGGGCTGGGCACCCCATGAGCCTCGTCGCCTACATGGCCGACAATGCCGGCCGCCTGCTGTTCCTGACCCAGCAGCACATCGAACTCGTCTTGATCAGCGTCGCGATCTCCGCGGTCGTGGGGATCGGGCTTGCTCTCCTCACCCAGTCCAGCCCACGCCTGCGCCACGGACTGCTGTCACTGACTGGAACCCTGCTGACCATCCCCTCCTTCGCCCTGTTTGCCCTCATGATCCCCCTCCTGGGACTTGGCGTCGCCCCGACGATTGCGGCCCTTGCCGTCTACGGAGTCTTCCCGATCCTGCGCAACACGGTCACCGGCATCGAAGGAGTCGACCCGGCCATCGTTGAGGCGGCGCGCGGCCTCGGCATGAGCGCGGGACGGAGGATGCGCACCGTTGTCCTGCCTCTGGCCTGGCCGGTCATCCTCAACGGGATCCGAACGGCAACGATCATGCTGGTCGCAACAGCAGCCATCGGAGCCGTCGTACGCGGCCCGGGTCTGGGAGAGCTGATCTTCCGAGGGCTCGAGCGCATCGGGGGAGCGAACGCGCTGGAGGAAGTCCTCTCGGGAGTGATCGGAGTGATGCTCGTTGCTCTGGTCCTCGACCTGCTGTTCATCGTAATTGCCAAGATCACCGCTCTGCGAGGACTGAATGTCTGAAAGGCCCACCCCGAGCCCGGACGCCATGATCTTCCTGGACGGCGTCTCCAAACGATACCCAGGCCAGGAAAAGGCGGCCGTCTCCGAGCTTTCGATGGAGATCAAGCGAGGAGAGTTTGTCGTCCTGGTCGGCCCATCCGGATGCGGGAAGACCACCACCCTGCGGATGATCAACCGCCTCGTCGAGCCGACCCAGGGACGGATCTTCATCGACGGCAAGGACGTTACCCACGCCGACGTGGACCGCCTGCGGCGCGGCATCGGCTACGTCATCCAGCAGATCGGCCTGCTGCCCCACCTGACCATCGCGGACAACATCGCCCTCGTGCCCAAAATGCTCGGCGTGAAGAAGTCCGAACGCCGCCAGCGGGCGGAGGAGCTGCTGGAGATGGTCGGGCTCGATCCGGCCACCTACGCCGGTAGATACCCGAGGCAGCTCTCCGGCGGACAGCAGCAGCGGGTAGGCGTTGCCCGTGCCCTCGCGGCAGACCCGCCGGTGATGCTGATGGACGAGCCGTTCGGCGCCGTGGACCCCATAGCGCGGAAAAAGCTCCAGATGGAGTTCCTGCGGCTCCAGGGACGCATCCACAAGACGATCGTGATGGTCACTCACGACATCGACGAAGCGCTCCGCCTGGGCGACCGCATCGCCATCTTCGACCCCGGCTCCCGCCTGGCCCAGTTCGACACCCCCTTGGCGATCCTCAGCAACCCCGCCGACGACTTCGTCCGCGACTTCGTGGGATCCGGCGCCCCGGTTCGGCGGCTGTCCCTCCTGAAGGTCTCGGACGTCATCGCCTCCTCCGCGTCCGACGCGCCCGGCACACTGAACGCCATTCCGGTCGACGCCGGTGAAACCGTCCACAGGGCACTCGAGCTCGTGCTGACGGCAAGGGCAGAGGGTATCGAAGTCTGCGTTCCCGGGGGCGGCAGCCGCTACCTCGACCTCCAGGCCCTTCTTACCGCCGCCGCGCAGCCAACGAAGGTGCTCTCGTGAGCACCGTAGCAATCGAGGAAGCCTCTGTACCTGGCACACGTCGCTCCACGATATGGGTGCTCCCGCTGGTCGTCCTCGTCCTGCTAGGAGGCGTCTGGGCCTATGTCAGCTCCCTCACGCTGGACTCCATCGAGACCCGCACCCTGGCCCCCGAGGTCGTCCTGACCGCACTCTGGCAGCATGTCCAGCTCGTCATCACATCGACGCTCCTGACCATCGCCATCGGTGTCCCCCTGGGGGTGCTCCTGACCAGGCCCGGCACCAGAAGGGCAGGCGCCATCGTGCTCGCCGCGGCCAACGCCAGCCAGGCAGTGCCGTCCATCGGAGTGCTGGTGGTGCTGGCCATGGTCTTCGGCGTCGGCTTCTGGATGGCCGTGGTGGCGCTTGTGCTGTACGCCCTCCTTCCCGTGCTGCGCAACACCATGGTCGGGATCCGTCAGGTCGACCCCGCGCTGATCGACGCAGGACGTGGAATGGGGTTGAGCCCCAGAGAAGTGCTCTACACCGTCGAACTGCCCCTGGCGGTCCCGGTGATGCTGGCAGGCATCCGCGTGGCGTTGATCCTGAACGTCGGCGTGGCCACCCTCGCCGCATTCACCAACGCCGGAGGCCTCGGCTCCGTCATCTCCTCCGGCATCTCCCTCAACAGGATGCCGGTGCTCATCGTCGGCAGCGCCCTCACGATCGCCCTGGCCCTGACCGTCGACTGGCTGGCCGGACTCGCCGAGCGCGTCCTTCACCCGCGCGGCATCTGAGACCACTTCTCCCCCCATAACCGAACGCACCATCAACCACCACGAATGGATTCCCACATGCGCAAGATCATGCTTGCTGCCGCAGGTCTGCTCAGCGTTGTGCTCACCAGCGGCTGCGCTCTCACCAGCAGCGGCGCCGACCAGGGCGGCGGCCCCGCGAAGGACGGCCCCCTCAAAGGGGCCACCCTGAATGTCGCTTCCAAGAACTTCACCGAGCAGCTGCTGCTGTGCGAGATCACCGCCGAGCGGCTCGAGTCGCAGGGAGCGACAGTCAAGCGCACCTGCGGCATGAGCGGAACCAACGCCGTCCGTGCCGCGCTGACCAGCGGCGCTGTGGACACGTACTGGGAGTACACCGGCACCGGCTGGCTGGCCCTGCAGCAGACGGAGAGCGTCACCGACCCGCAGGCCCTGTACCAGAAGCTCAGCGCCATGGACAAGGCCAACAACGACGTGGTGTGGCTCCCGCCCGCAGCGGCGAACAACACCTATGCCGTCGCAGCGAAGACGGAGACGGTGAAGAAGCTCAACGTCTCCACCCTCTCCGACTACGCCAAGCTCGCCACGACGGATCCGGGAAGCGCCAGCTTCTGCGGCGCCTCCGAGTTTTTCGGTCGCAACGACGGGTGGCCCGGGCTGCAGAAGGCCTACGGTTTCAGCCTCCCCAAGGACAAGGTGGCAGAGCTGGCAGAGGGCCCGATCTACAACGCCGTCGCCAAGGGCAACCCCTGCAACTTCGGCGAGGCCTTCGCCACTGACGGCCGAATCTCCGCCCTCGAGCTGACCGTCCTGGACGACGACAAGAAGTTCTTCCCGCCCTACAACCTTTCCCTGAACGTCCGGGGCACCGTCCTAGACAAGAACCCGCAGATCCAGACGGTGATGGAACCGGTGAGCAAACTGCTCACCACCTCCGAGCTGCAGAAGCTCAATGCGCAGATCGACGTCGACGGCAAGACCCCCGAGGAGGTCGCCAGCCAGTGGCTCAGCGCCAACAAGCTGAAGTGACAGGTGGTCAGGAGCCTCACACGCTCCGTGTGGGGCTTCTCCAGACCGCGCCTGTCTTCGGCGCAGTAGAAGACAACCTCGCCCATATCGCCGAACTGCGCGGCAGCCTCGGCCCAATCGACTTCGCCCTCACCCCGGAGCTCTCGGTCAACGGCTACGGGTTCGCTCCCCACCGGGAGACAGACCTGTTCGCCAGCGACGACCCTCGGCTCGCCGCACTCGCATCCACAGGAGTCGGAGTCGGCTTTGCCGAGAAGAGCCCTTCCGGCCTGCCCTGGAACGCCTACCTCCTGTGCGATCCCCTGACAGGAACCCGACACCTCCAGCGCAAGCTCCATCCCGTCTCGTACGCGCCGTGGAACGAGCACCTGTCGTTCCAGCCCGGCACGGAGCTGCAGACCGCCGGCTTCCGCGCCGCCAGGTTCGCCACAGCCATCTGCAATGACATGTGGCATCCCGTCGTCCCCTGGCTGGCGGCCCAAAGCGGGGCCGAAGTCCTGGTCGTGCCCGTGGCCAGTATTGAGGGATCCGACCCCACGGGGATCCGTCGCACATGGGAGGTGATTCTGGAACACGCAGCCGTGCTGTTGCAGTGCTACGTCGTCTTCGTCAACCGCTGCGGCACGGACAGCGGGGCCCGGTTCTGGGGCGGCTCACGCGTTCTGGGCCCGGACGGCAGCGTCCGTGCATGCCTCGGGGACGAGCCAGGGGCCGCCGTCGCCGAGCTCGACATCACGGCCCTGCGCCGGCTTCGGGCCGAAGTCCCCCTGCTCGCAGAATCCCGAACTGGTTTCCTTGCCGGTGCGCTCGCGACGGGCCGCATCTCCGAACGAGAGCAGGCGCATGTTTGACGTCCATGTACATGCCGCCCCCGATGTGCTCGAACGGATCGGCTACGACGACCAGATCGGGGACAGCTACGCCGCGGCCGGCTACAGCGGCTTCGTCCTGAAGGCCCACCACGAATCCACCGTGGGCCGGGCCAGCGCCCTCAGCCGCTCATCAGGGCTGGAGGTCGTGGGGGGAATCGCCCTCAACCGTGCCGTCGGCGGGATCAACCCGGCAGCTGTCCTCTCGGCCCTGTCCACAGGCGGTCGGGTCGTGTGGTTCCCCACGGCAGACGCCCACACCCAGGAGAGTGCCCACCTGCCACGGCTGGCAGACCTGGACGAGCGTCTGGACCGCTCCGTGCTGTCCGTCCCCCCGGTCCTGGCCCCAGACGACGAAGCCGCGAAGGACGTCGCCCTGGTGCTCGACCTCATCGCCGAGCACGACGCGGTGCTGTGCACAGGGCATCTCAGTGGCGAGGAATGCAGGTGGCTGCTCGAACAGGCCCTTAACCGGGGCATCAGCAGGTTCCTGCTCACACACCCCTCCTACACCGTCCCCGCCATGAAGGTGCAGGAGATCGCCGAGCTCGCCGATAAGGGCGCCCACGTCGAAATCACCGCCTACCAACTCTTCCACCAGCCCGGGATGACAGCTTCCAAACTGGCCGCCGTTGCTCAAGCAGCAGGGTCACGTCTGGTCCTTGCCTCTGACGCGGGACAGCCCGACAGCCCAGAACCTCCCTCGGCCCTCGAACAGCTCATCGCCGCGCTCTCCGCCCAAGGACTGGACCCTGGATGGCTCCAGGACGCCGCCAGCGATACCCCCAGCGAACTCGTTCTCCCGTAACGGCCATCAGGGGAAGCGGCTGAGCCGCGAGAAGTCTTTTCGTCCCCAGTCCGTCTGCGAGATCGAGAGACGCAGACACGACTCCGCTGCGAACGGATCCATACCAACCCCAGCAGACCAGGGCCCATCAGGAGTGGCACGAGAAAATGGCCTCGACCGTGACAGATTCCCCGAAGGCCTCCGCCGAGGCGTTCCTCGACGACCTCCGCGTACGCCTCGGTGGCCTCGTCGATGACTCGTCCCTGACCAGAGCGCTCTATTCGACCGACGCTTCGAACTACCGGATCGTCCCCCAGGCCGTGCTCATGCCCAAGTCGAAGGACGACGTGGTCGCAGCTGTCGGCATCGCCCGCGCCCACGGGATTCCCGTCACCGTCAGGGGAGGAGGCACCTCCTGCGCCGGCAACGCGGTAGGCCCCGGCCTCGTGATCGACTTCTCCCGCTTCATGAACCGCATCCTCTCGGTCGACCCCGAGTCCTCGACAGCCGTGGTCGAACCTGGGACGGTCCTGAGCACGCTCCAGAACGCGGCCCTGCCCTTCGGGCTGCGGTTCGGCCCTGACCCCTCCACCGCCACCCGCTGCACGATCGGGGGGATGATCGGCAACAATGCGTGCGGTCCGCACGGCCTCTCCTATGGGCGCACGGCCGACAACGTGGTGTCAATGACCTGGCTGACCGGCCACGGCGAGGTCATCACGGCCGGCTCGGGGACCAATGCGCTCAAGGCCGTGCCCGGCCTGGACTCGTTCGTCTCGGAGAACCTGGCCGTGCTGCGCACCGAGTTCGGACGTTTCGGACGCCAGATCTCCGGCTACTCCCTCGAGCACCTGCTCCCAGAGAACGGACGGAACGTCGCAGCTGCCCTGACGGGTACCGAAGGCAGCTGCGGGATCCTCCTCGAAGCCACGGTCAGGCTCGTCCCCCGGGCATCGGCGCCGGCTCTGGCCGTCCTCGGCTACAGCGACATGGCCGCCGCCGCGGATGATGTGCCGAACCTGCTCCCCTTCCACCCGCTCGCCCTGGAGGGCCTAGACGCACAGCTCGTCGATGTCGTCCGCCGGGCGCATGGCAGCGCCAGCGTCCCGAGGCTGCCCGCGGGCGGGGGATGGCTGATGGCGGAAGTTGGCGGCGCCACCTCAGAGGAGGCAGTCGAGGCGGCGCAGAAGCTCGTCACCGCCGCCAGCTCAGCTGACGCGGTCGTCCTGCCCGCAGGCCCCGAGGCGACCAGGCTCTGGCAGATCCGCGCCGACGGTGCCGGCCTGGCCGGACGCACCGCCGCCGGCGAGCAGGCCTGGCCCGGCTGGGAGGACTCCGCTGTTCCCCCGGAGAGGCTCGGAGACTACCTGCGCGGGCTCGAAGCCCTCATGGCCGAGGAGGGCGTCTCCGGGCTGGCCTACGGCCACTTCGGCGACGGGTGCGTCCACGTCCGCATCGACTTCCCGCTCGAGGTCGGGGGCGCACTCATGCGCAGGTTCCTCGAACGCGCCGCGGCCCTAGCCGCCGAGCACGGCGGCTCCCTGTCCGGCGAGCACGGGGACGGGCGCGCCCGCTCCGAGCTGCTGCCCACCATGTACAGCCCGAAAGCCCTGCGCGCGATGGAGGCCTTCAAGGCCCTCTTAGACCCCGAGGACCTCATGAACCCCGGCGTCGTTGTCCGCCCGGCACCGCTGGACGCCGACCTCCGTCGTCCTCAGGCCCTCCAGATCCGCGCCACCGACGGCTTCGCCTTCGCGCACGATGGCGGAAACATCACCAAGTCCGTCCACCGATGCGTCGGGGTGGGGAAGTGCCGGGCCGACCTGCGCGGACAGGGCGGATTCATGTGCCCCTCGTACGCCGCCAGCCGGGACGAGAAGGACTCCACCCGAGGCCGCGCGCGGACGCTCCAGGAGATGCTCAACGGCGGAGTCCTCACGCTCGGCTGGAGCTCCCCCGAAGTTCACGAGGCCCTCGACCTGTGCCTGAGCTGCAAGGCCTGCGCCAACGACTGCCCCACAGGCATCGACATGGCCATGTTCAAGTCCGAGACCCTCCACCAGACCTACAAGGGGCGCCTGCGTCCGCTCAGCCACTACACCCTCGGCCGGCTTCCGCAGTGGCTCAAGCTCGCCGCGCCACTGGCCCCACTCGTCAACCTCGCCAGCCGCATCCCCCTGCTTCGCAAAACCATGATGACGATGATGGGCGCAGACACCCGCCGGTCATTGCCACCGCTGCCCCTGACGCCGTTCCGCTGGAGCAAGCCGCCCAAGCCTGGCAAAGGGAAGACGGACGGGCACAAGGTCTTGCTCTGGGTCGACTCCTTCTCGGACGCCATGGCTCCGGACATCCCCCGGGACGCCCTCAAGGTCCTCTTCGCCGCCGGGTGCGACGTCGAGATCGCCAGCCCCGGAGCCTGCTGCGGCCTGACCCTCATCTCCACCGGCCAGCTCACCGCCGCCAAAGCCAAGCTCCGCAAGACACTCGACCTCCTCCTTCCCCACGTCAGGGACGGAAGGACCGTCGTCGGCCTCGAGCCCAGCTGCACCGCCACGCTCCGCTCGGACCTCCTCGAGCTCCTTTCCGACAACCCCCGCGCCGCCGAGCTCTCCCGCTCGGTCAAGACCATCGCCGAGTTCCTCACCTCCATCGACTGGACACCGCCGCAGGCAGCCGAGAAACTCCTCGTCCAGCCCCACTGCCACCACTACTCCATCATGGGATACAACGCGGATCAGGCGCTCCTGGAAGCCATGGGCTGCGACGTCGAGACCTCCGCAGGATGCTGCGGCCTCGCCGGAAACTTCGGCATGGAGAAGGGCCACTACGAAGTCTCCGAGAAGATCGCACAGGGCGGCATCCTCGCCAAGGCATCCGCTAGCCCGGACCGGCAGATCCTTGCCGACGGATTCTCCTGCCGAACTCAAGTGCACGACCTCGCTGGCCTCGACAGCCGCCACGTCGTGCAGATCATCGCCGAAGCCCTCCGGCACGAAACGACCACACAAAGGTAACCGTCGTGATGCCGAGTTCCGGGCGGCCAAGCCTTGGCGGTCATCAGCGCAGAGTCGCCAGCTGCCTGGCGCGGCAGGGGAGCCCGTCGGGTATCGAGGCGTGTCGCGGCAGTACCGTGCGCGCCATGATCCGCAACGCCATGATCATAATCCCTCTCCTCGCTCTGCCTCTGACCGCTTGCGCGGGCACCGCCGACAAGCCAGACGCCGCTGCGTCCTCGACATCCGCGGCTCCTTCGGCGACCGCGCCGCCAACTGCGGCTGCCAGCCCGACCGCGCACTCGCCAGATGGGCAGGAGGAGCTTCGCCAGGCGGTGGTGGCGTACTCGGACGCCTTCCTCGACGCGAGGCCCACGGTCGCGTACGACCTGTTCTCCGCCAGGTGCAAGGATCGCGTGACCCTCAGCGAGTTCACCGGCATGCTGACTGCGGCCAAGCAGATGTACGGCAAGGCGATGCCGCTCAAGACCTTCGACGCAGAGGTTTCGGGTGATCTCGCTCGAGTGACCTACACGTACGACGTGCCTGCGCTGAACCAGACCAAGGAGCCGTGGGTGCGGGAAGACGGAAAGTGGAAGCAGGACGACTGCTAGGAGAACGAGCGGCGAGCGCTTCACCCAGGGTGTCCCCAGGAGCTGCACGGGCTACTCGCAGCGGTCTTCGGAGCCTCGCCCGTATGGCTCGCAGCAGTCGGGGCGGTGGCGGTACACGCGCAGGTCCCGTCCGTGCCGGTGTTCCACCGCCGGCGTGATCTCGTACAGGCAGGCTCGCCACACAACAGTCTCCCCGCCTCCCGGGACGACCTGACCGTCGCCTGGCCCGCCGCGCAGCAGCACGTCCACCCGCTTGAGGTTATGTGGCCTCCGGGCAGGCAGTGTGCAGTACGAGCGCTCGCCTCCGACACGGGGGTGGGAAGGGCTGCAAGGCAGGCTATGACTCATCGGCTCCGCCTGCTGCCGGGTCCAGGAGGCAGCCGGTCCCCATGCCGTTGTGATTGGCGCGGGGACCGGTTGTCGGTGGCCTGCGGCGGCTGCTCCACCTGCGCGTGCCGTGGCCAGCAGCCGGGCGGCGGCCTCGCCGACTGGGTCACCTTCGTCGTCGAGCCCGTGGGCGCGCCACACTGCGGCTAGGGCGAGCCTGGGTGGTTCCACGCCGTCGCCCGGGTGAGCCTCGACCCGCATAAGGCAGGCCAGCCGTGCTTGCGCTGGAGTACCTTTCGGCCTACGTGAAGCCCATGAAGACCGGCCGGGTTGGCAGCGACTATCCAGGTTGGGCCAGGAAGTCTTCAAGCTCCTGACGTGCGAGGTTCAGTTGTTGGTCCTCTGCGCCGTGTATCCGATCGCGGTCGGCAAGGACCTCCTGGAATTGTCGCGCGGCTTGGGATCGGTTGCCGTTCTGGCGGTGGTATCGCGCAAGGTCCCAGCGCGAATCGAGTACGTCCGGGTGGTCGGCTCCCAGTGCGCGGATCAGGTCCGGCAGAGAAGCTTCGGAGGTCGACGACTCGCCGCGAGCGGTCAGCACGATGATGCCGACAGCGGCGCTTGCCGCCCGCAGCGATCGGCAGACCGCCAGCCCATCGCCGTCAGGCAGGTTCAGATCAAGCAGCACCAGGTCGGCGGGCCCGGCGGCGACAGCTGCCGCGACGGTGCCGGCGTGCTCGACCAGATATCCGCGCCGTTGCAGCGCCGTCGCGAGTGCGCCGGCGACCCGGATGTCGTCCTCCACGAGCAGCAGTCGCATGCGGCGATTCTGTCCGTAGAGCGCCGATTCCGATACTTATCGATCGAAGCTCAAGAATTCCTCAAGGTCGCTGCGGGCGTCTTCCTGGCCACTCTGGCCACTGCTAGACAGTCTTCAATTGGAAGGGCCGCCTGCCCTGGCACCCCTTACCCCGCACGTCTGGAAAGAGGAAGCCGTGAAGCGAAGAAGGTACCCCCGCCTCGCCCAGCTCTCGGTGCTCGCGGTGATGCTGGCCGGCGTACCCGCAATCAGCCTGACCACGTCCGGTAGCGCCGCCGCGGCGGCGAACGTCCCGACGTTCGCCTCGGTGGTCGGCTGGGAGCCGTGCGCCGACTACAAGCTCGCCACCTACGAGCAGGTCGCCGACTACTACCGCAAACTGGACAAGGCCAGCGACCGGATGCAGCTGGTCGAGATCGGCAAGACCGAGGAGGGTCGCCCACAGCTCATGGCGATCATCTCCTCCGAGAAGAACCTGAAGAAGAAGAACCTCGACGAGTACCGGAAGATCTCGGCTCAGCTCTCAAGATCGCAGGGCCTGACGGCCGAGCAGGCGAAGGGGCTCGCCGCGAAGGGCAAGGCAATCGCCTGGGTGGACTTCGGCATCCACAGCACCGAGGTCGCCAGCTCGCAGACCGCGCCCCTGTTCGCGTACAACCTGCTCACCGACGAGTCCGAGCGGGGCAAGCGGATCCGCGAGGACGTGGTGACGCTGGTGGTGCCGAACATGAACCCGGACGGGACTACCGAGGTCGCCGACTGGTATATGAACAATCTCGGCACGCCGTACCAGGACAGCACCTATCCGTGGCTGTATCAGAAGTACGCGGGGCACGACGACAACCGCGACTGGTACATGTACAACCTCGCGGAGACCCGCAACATCGGTAACCAGCTCTACCACGAGTGGTTCCCGCAGCTGATCCACAACACCCACCAGACGGCCGCGTTCCCGGCCCGCATCTTCGTGCCGCCGTTCAAGGACCCGACCAACCCGGACATCCCGGCGGAGGTCACCCGCGGCGTCAACCTGGTCGGCTCGGCGATGACCGCGCAACTAGACCGGGAGGGCAAGACCGGTGCGGTCTCCCGCCAGCAGTACGACGCCTGGTGGAACGGCGGCATGCGGTCCGTGCCGCAGTACCACAACATGGTCGGCCTGCTCACCGAGACCGCGCACGCCTCGGCGACGCCGGCGTTCTACGACAAGGCGACCTTCCCCAAGACGTTCCCGGACGGCACCTCCACCTCGGAGCCCTCGACCTTCTACCCCAGCCCCTACCAGGGTGGCGAGTGGCACCTGCGGGACAGCTGCGAATACATCAACACCGCGTCGTTTGCGATGCTCGACATTGCCAGCAAGGATCGGGAAAACTGGCTGTACGACAGCTGGCAGACCGGTCACCGGCAGATCCAGGCCGGCGGCAACGAGGTCTACGTGGTCCCCGCCGATCAGGTTGACTTCCCCACCGCCGTTAAGATGATCAACGCGCTGCGGTGGGAGGGCATCGAGGTCGAGCAGGCTAGCGCCGCGTTCCGCATCGGTGACCGCGACTATCCGGCCAATTCATTCGTTATCCGGGCCGCTCAGGCATACCGCGCCGCCGTGGTCGACCTGCTTAACCCGCAGGTCTATCCGGACCGGCGGCAGTTCCCCGGCGGGCCGCCGGAGCGTCCCTACGACATCGCCGGCTGGACGCTGCCGATGCAGATGGGTGTGACGGTCGACAAGTTCAACCAGCCGTTGACCATCAACTCGCAACCGGTCGAGTGGGCGCAGGTGCCCACCGGCGCGGTGCAGAGCAATCCCACGTACGGCTTTGCGTTCGACCCGCGGGTCAACGACAGCGCGACCGCGATCAACCAGCTGCTCACCGAGGGTGAGACTGTCTACCGGGCGACCGCCGCGGTCAGGACCCGCGACGGCGAGCTGCCGGCCGGCACGTTCGTGGTCAAGACGCGGGCCGGCGCCGACGGCCGGGTCGCCGCGGCGGCCCAGCAACTCGGCCTGTCGGTGGCGGCGGTGGACAAGGCGCCGGCGGCTCAGCGCCGGATCGCCGCGCCGAAGGTCGCGCTCTACAAGGCGGCGGGCGGCAACGCCGACGAGGGCTGGACCCGCTACATCCTGGAGCGGTTCGGCTTCGGCTGCACCTCGTTGCTGGACAAGGAGATCCGCACGAACACGTCGCTGCGCAAGTCGTACGACGTGATCGTGCTGCCCGACGCGTCGTACTCCTCGATGCTCAACGGCCGCAAGCCCGGCACGTTGCCGGAGGAGTACACCGGGGGCATGACCGCCGCCGGCGTGGCGAACTTGAAGAAGTTCGTCGAGCAGGGCGGGACCCTGGTGACCCTCAACCAGGCGTCGCAGCTACCGATCCAGGCGTTCGGCCTCCCGATCACCGACGTCACGGCCGGGGTACCGAGCGACAAGCTGTACGTTCCCGGCTCGATCCTGCGTTCGACCGTCGACCCGACCAGCCCGGTCGCCTACGGCATGACCCCCGAGTACTCGGCGTTCGCGTCGTCCAGCCCGGCGTTCGCGGTCGCGGACGGCGCGGTCGGCGTCACCACGGTCGGCGCGTACCCGGCCTCGGGGCTGCTGAAGAGCGGCTGGCTCCTCGGCGAGAACGTCATCTCCGGCAAGGCCAACGTCCTCACCGCCGAGCTCGGGGAAGGCCAAGTGGTGGTCCTCGGCTTCAAGCCGCAGCACCGGGCGCAGTCGCACGGCACCTACAAGATGCTCTTCAACGCCCTCTACCTCGGGGCGACGGGCTAGCAGGTACCACGCCCGCGCAACGTCCCCGGCCGGCTCGCTGGCGAGGGGCGTTGCGCGGCAGCGCCACGTCGAGCTGAGCCGACCCCTTCCCTCCACAACACCGGCGTGGTCGCCGCGATGCTGACGGCTCGCGTAAACCCCGCACGATCCATTGACCCCCGAGCAAGGTGGACCAACTCATGAACCACGCGCAGAACGAAGGGCTGAGCCGGCGCCGCATCCTGGGCGGAGCAGTCGGACTGGCCGCTGGAGCCGCGCCCGTCGCGGCGGGACTGCGTCCGGCGGCGCGTCCGCCGCTTCCGCGCAAACCGCGCCCGATCTCGCCAGCTGGCGCAAGCAAGCGGCGCACGTGACGATCATCCGCGATGACTGGGGGGTCGCGCATGTGGCGGGCAAGACCGACGCCGATGCGGTGTTCGGGATGATCTATGGCTAGGCCGAGGACGACTTTAGCCGGATCGAGACCAACTATCTGGTCAGCCTCGGCCGCCTCGCCGAGGCCGAGGGCGAGGGCGAGAGTGTGGTCTGGCAGGACCTGCGCCGCCGGGCTGTTCGTCGATCCCGAGGTGCCGAAGGCGGATTTTGCGAAGAGCCGGCCTGGTTGCGCAGGCTGATGCTGGCCTGGGCCGACGGGCTGAACGGCCACGGCCATCCACTGAGGGAGCGTGGCCGCGCTCCCCCGGGCACGTCCGTCTGATCAGGGGCTGACAGCGCTGCTGACCTATCGCTGTCTGAAAGAACGGGAGCATCCGGAATCCGGGCCGACGCCACCTGGTCGCCCTGGCGTACCAGGGAACCACGCTGCGGAGGCAGCACGAAGGACCTACCGGTAGCCGCGTGGGGACGCGCTATCTCCACACCAGATGACGGCCGGTCGGCAGACCGGCCACGGAAGGCGATGCCAGATGACAAGCAGTGAAACCTCAGGCCTGTCCCGTCGCATGTTGCTCAAGTCCACGGCGGCGGTCGGTGCCGCGGCAGCCGCGACGACCGTGATCCACCCCGATGCCGCGTCGGCTCAGCCGCGCGCGGCCCAGCCCATCGACGCGCTGGCCGCCGCGAAGGCCGCCGCGATTCCGACCCCGGAGCAGTACTTCGGCTTCCGCATCGGGTCCGACGGCAAGCTGGCGACCTGGGACAAGATGCTCCCGTACTTCCAGCTCATCGCCGAGAAGAGCAACCGGGTGAACCTCGAGGAGGTCGGCAAGACCACCGAGGGCAACCCGTACGTGTTGCTCACGATCAGCTCGCCGAAGAACCTGGCCAACCTCGACAACCTCGTCGAGATCAACAGTCGGCTGGCCGACCCCCGCGGGTTGTCCCCGACCGAGGCCGAGGAGCTCGCCCGCACCGGCAAGCCCTTCTACATGGTGTACGCCGGCATCCACTCGACCGAGGTCGGCAACTCGCAGGCCACCATCGAGTGGGCGCACCGCCTCGCCACCGAGCAATCCGAGTACATGAACAACATCCTCGATGACCTGGTGATCCTGCTGGTGCCCTGTCAGAACCCGGACGGGCTCGTCAAGGTCAACGACCACTTCGCCGCCACGGCGGGCACCAACTATTCCCGTACCTATCCGGACCTTTACCAGAAGTACACCGGCCACGACGACAACCGTGACTGGTTCATGCTGACTCAGGTCGAAAGCCATCTGGCCACACAGATCCAGAACAAGTACCACCCGCAGGTGCTGCAGGACTCGCACCAGGCCGGCTCGAACGCGCCGCGGATGTTCACGCCGCCCTACCTGTCGCCGTACGACCCCAACATCGACTCCATAACCGTGCAGCAGAGCGACTCGCTCGGCCTCGCGATGCAGCGGGGAATGACCGCCGCCGGTATGAAGGGCGTCGGCTGGGGCATGACGTACGACTACTGGACCCCGTCGCGGCAGTACTGCGTCTACCACAACGCCGTGCGCATCCTCACCGAGGCGGCCAGCTGCTCGAACCTCGCCTACCCGCTGGTCAGCAACAGTCCGATCGGTTCCCAGCACTCGACCATCAGCTTCATCGAGCCGTACGACCAGAACACCTGGACGCTGCGGCAGATCGTCGACTACGTCTCACAGGCCTTCTACTCGGGCATTGAGGCCGTGGCGTACGACCGCTACAACTGGCTCTACAACTTCTACCGGGTCGGGGCCAAGGCGGTTTCCCGGACCGGCGCCTGGATCATCCCGGCCGGCCAGCGGGACCCGCAGGCGGTCCGCGACGCCGTGGACATCCTGCACACCGGCGCCGTCGAAATTCGTCAGGCGCAGTCGGCGTTCAGCGCCGGCGGGCAGCAGTACCCAGCCGGGTCGTACATCATCTACATGAACCAGCCCTACAGCGGGTTCGCCGAGACGCTGCTGGAGGTGCAGGAGTACCCGCACCTCCTGCAATACCCCGACGGACCCCCGCAGCGACCGTACGACGTGACCGCGCAGACCCTGCCGATGCTGCTCGGCTTCCAGGCCAACCTGGTCACCAGCGCGTTTTCGGTTAGCACCAAGCTGCTCAGCGCGATCAAGCCGGCGGCGGTCACGATGCCGGCGCCACCCCCGGCCACCGGCGCGTACGCGCTCGGCGCGGAGTCGTACGGCGTTTTCCAGATCGTGTCCAAGCTGCAGAAGCAGGGCATCCCCACCTTCCGGGTTGCCAAGCAGTTCGCCGACGGTGGCCGCACCTTCCCGGCGGGCACGTTCATCGTTCCGCCGACCGACGCCGCCCGGCAGATCCTGCACAACCAGTCCAGCAGCACCGGAATTGCGGTCTTCGCCCTCTCGGCGGTGCCGCGCATCGAAGGCGTACAGCTTAAGCCCGACACTAAGATCGGTCTGCTCAAGCCGGCGAACAACCTCCAGTCCGGCTGGCTGATGTGGATGTTCGACCAGTACGGCGTGAACTACTCGGTCGTCAAGGCGCAGGACTACACGAACCTTGCCGGCAGGTTCGACGCCATCATCATGCCGACCGGCGTGAGCAAGAGCTCCATCACCAACGGGTTGAACCCCAACAACTACACGGCGGAGTGGAGCTGGGCGTTCGGCGTCGGCGACGACGGCTGGAACAAGCTTCGCGACTTCGTCACCGCTGGCGGGACGCTGGTCGCGTACGGCAGCGGGGCGAACACCGCGCAGCAGCTGTTCGAGCTGCCGCTGCGGTCCATCCTGCCGTCCGACTCGTCGGTCTTCTATTGCCCTGGAGCGCTGCTGAGTCAGGAGATCGACAGCAACAACCCGGTCGCCTGGGGTATGGATCCGAAGAACCCCGCCTGGTTCGACGAGGACCGTGCATATGAGCTCACCGACCCGAACAAGTACCCGGTGCAGGTCGTGTCGAAGTACCCGCACAGCGGCGAGCAACTGCAGAGCGGTTGGTTAATTGGTGGCGAGTACCTCAACGGCGCGGTGAACGGTCTGTCCTGGACCGTGGGTCGCGGCTCCGTCGTCACCTTCGGTAGCGAGATCGGGTTCCGCACCTGGAACCGGGGCGAAGAGAAGATGATCTTCAACGCGATGTACCAAGGGCCGTCGCAGAAGCTCACGCCGGATCAGTTCCAGCGCCTCGGGCGATAGTCCCACCCGCCGGCTAAGGCGGGGTCGCACTGCGGCGCCGCCTTAGCCTCGATCCGGCTCTACTGACGTTCTCGTGGGTTCAGGTCTCATGATTGTCCGGGGATGACGCTGCTGACGCTGCTGGCGACCGAGGGCGTCGACCTGAGACCGACAATGGTTGGCCGTCGTACGACACTCGTTCCTTGCCGCTGTTGCCATCGTCATGAAGATGTAAGCGCAAGCCGACGAGGACGTTGGTGCGTCCGCGACGGCGGAGGCGGTGAACTCCGCTGCGCTGGCCGCACGACCTGTGGGGCTCGCAAAGTCGGTTCGGCTACGCTGCCTGCGAATACTCGTTGATCAACCCGCCGAGGATCGGGCGCCGTCGGATCCTGGTGGCGGTCAGGTCAATGACTCCCGGCGACGGGTTGGGCGGCTGCTGGCCGAGTGATCGATGTGGGCGATGGCTGTTGTAGTGGGTCGTGTACCCGGCGAGGACGGCTGCGAGGTGGCGTTCGCCGACGATGAGCATCCGGTCGGTGCACTCCCGGCGTACGGTGCCAACCCACCGCTCGGCGTTGGCGTTCGCCCGAGGCGCCTGCGGCCGGGTTTGATCACGTCGATGCCTTCCGCGGTGAACACCGCGTCGAAGACCGCCGTAAATTTCGTATCGCGGTCGCGGAGCAGGAACCGCAGCAAACCCTCAACGTCGAACACCGAACCGTCCGGGCAGGGGTCGAACACGCCCTGGCCAGGATGAAGTGCTTCAAGATCCTGCGCCGACTACCGCCGCGCCGCCCACACATTGACCGACGTCGCTTCAGGCATCGCCAACCTCCACAACATCATCCTCACCGGCTGACCACCGGTCCCGCGCCGGGCAACACCTTCACCCCGTTACGAGACGTCCCTTAGGCTCGGTCCGCGATGAGTCCGCAGCAGCACGAGCCGCGGCCGGTCGAAGGTACGTATTCAGCTTGAGTGAGCTGGGGGCATCCACGGTCCGGTGGTGAACAGCTGTTTGAGCACGTCGAGTGCGTCCAGGCCGTGCTTGGCGGCGGTG
>NZ_JAEVHJ010000008.1:0-67709 GCF_016802855.1 Micromonospora sp. ATA51
CTCACCGGCCACGCCGTCGCCCACCCGACCACGTCGGGCTCCGCCCGGCACGGGCACCTGCGCGACCAAGCCGCGGGCCCACCGGCAAGGTGCTCCAGGGGTACTGGGAGAGCTGGGACGGGGCGGCCAACGGAGTTCACCCGCCGCTGGGCTGGATCCCGATCACCGATTCCCGCATCCGCGGGCACGGCTACAACGTGGTCACCGCCGCCTTCCCGGTGATCCGCTCGGACGGCACCGTGCTCTGGGAGGACGGCATGGACACCGGCGTCAAGGTGCCCACCCCGGCCGAGATGTGCCAGGCCAAGGCCGCCGGGCTGACCGTCCTGCTGTCGATCGGCGGCGCGACCGCCGGCATCGACCTCAGCTCCGCCGCAGTCGCCGACCGGTTCGTCGCCACGGTGGTGCCGATCCTCAAGAGGTACAACTTCGACGGCATCGACATCGACATCGAGACCGGGCTCACCGGCAGCGGCGACATCACCCGGCTCTCCACCTCACAGGCCAACCTGGTCCGCATCATCGACGGGGTGCTCGCACAGATGCCGGCCGGCTTCGGGCTGACCATGGCGCCGGAGACCGCGTACGTCACCGGCGGCAGCGTCACCTACGGGTCCATCTGGGGCGCCTACCTGCCGATCATCAAGCGGTACGTCGACAACGACCGGCTCTGGTGGCTGAACATGCAGTACTACAACGGCAGCATGTACGGCTGCTCCGGCGACTCGTACGCCGCCGGTACCGTGCAGGGGTTCGTCGCGCAGACCAACTGCCTCAACGCCGGCCTGGTCGTGCAGGGCACCACCATCCGCGTCCCGTACGACCGACAGGTCCCCGGCCTGCCCGCGCAGTCCGGGGCCGGCGGCGGGTACCTGGCGCCGTCCTCCGTGGCGCAGGCCTGGAACACATACCAGGGCGGCCTGAAGGGTCTGATGACCTGGTCGATCAACTGGGACGGGTCGAAGGGCTGGACCTTCGGCGACAACGTCAAGGCCCTCCAGGGCCGTTGACCCTGCGGGACCCCGCCACCCGGGGTGCACCGGGTTGCGCCGGGCTGCCGGAGCGGTCCGGCGCCACCGAGGTCGGGCCGTGCTTCTGCTGGCACCGTAGAAGCGAGCGTGTGGTAGACCTCCAGGCGTTCCGCCGGGATCGACGCGCCGCGCACTGCGCACAGGCCGTTTGCGGCAGGGCGGGGCGAACGCCCCTTGGGACGTGGCGCGGCGAGTTCGCCCGGCCGCCCTCGGCTGAGGTGCCGGGACGCCGGTGCCGCGCCGCGCCGGCCAGGGACCGCCGAGTCCCGGACAAGCCGTCCCTGGTTCGGGTCCTGCGCCAGTGCGACGGTCGAGCCATGACTACTTCCGCCTTCACCGTCACCGGCCACTGGATCGGTGGCGAGATCGTCGCCGGCTCGGCCGGCACCCTGCCCGTGGTGAACCCGGCGACCGGCGACCTCGTGGCCGAGGTGCCGGCCGGGACGGCCGCCGACGTCGACCGTGCCGTCGCCACCGCCCGGGCCGCCTTCTCCTCGTGGGCGGCGACCACCCCGGCCGAGCGGGCGGCCGTGCTGCGCCGCGTCGCCGCGGGCCTCGCCGCCCGTCAGGAGGAGATCGCCTCGGCGATCACCGCCGAGATGGGCTCCCCGATCGCGATGTCCCGCACCGCGCAGGTCGGGTTCCCGGCGGCGGTGATCGAGTCCGTCGCGGGTCTCGCCGACGACTTCCCCTGGACCGAGGAGATCGGAAACTCCCTGATCCTGCGCGAGCCGATCGGCGTGGTGGCCGCGATCACCCCGTGGAACTTCCCGCTGCAGCAGATCGTGTCCAAGCTGGCCCCCGCGCTTCTCGCCGGGAACACGATGGTCTTCAAGCCCTCCGAGAACGCCCCGCTGACCGCGCGGATCCTCGCCGAGGTGACCGACGGGGCGGGTTTGCCGCCCGGGGTGTTCAACGTGGTGTACGGCACCGGCCCGGTCGTCGGCGAGGCGATCTCCGCCCACCCGGACATCGACATGGTCTCCTTCACCGGCTCCACCCGGGCCGGCCGTCGGATCTCCGCGGTGGCCGCCGAGACGGTCAAGCGGGTCACCCTTGAGCTGGGCGGCAAGGGGGCGAACATCGTCCTCGACGACGCCGACCTGCCGAAGGCGGTCGCCACCGGCGTGATGATGGCGTTCGCCAACGGCGGCCAGGTCTGCGGCGCGTGGCCGCGGATGCTGGTGCCCGCCGCGCGCCAGGAGGAGGTCGTCGCGCTCGCCGTCGAGGCGGCGCGGCGGTTCACCGTCGGCGACCCGACCGACGAGCCGACAGTGCTCGGTCCGATGGCCTCGGAAGCGCACCGGCGGAAGGTCGACGGGTACATCGCCCGCGGCGTCGCCGAGGGCGCGCGGCTGGTGTTCGGCGCCGGGCCGCCCCGAGGGCCTGGAGAAGGGAGCCTACGTCCGGCCGACCATCTTCGCCGACGTCGACCCGCGCTCCGCGATCGCCCAGGAGGAGATCTTCGGTCCGGTGCTGACGATCATCCCGTACGCCGACGAGGAGGAGGCCATCGCCATCGCCAACGGCACCGTGTACGGCCTGACCAGCGGGGTCTTCGGCGAGCCGGAGCACGCGCTGGCGGTCGCCGCGCGCCTGCGGGTGGGCCAGGTCGACGTCAACGGCGGGCAGTGGAACCCACTCGCCCCGTTCGGCGGCTACAAGCAGTCGGGCAACGGCCGCGAGTTCGGCCGGTTCGGCCTGGAGGAGTTCCTGGAGACCAAGTCGATTCAGCGGTGAGGAACGGCCGCCCCGGCCCGAGCCGCCGGGCCGGGGTGGCCGCGTGTAGTGCGGTGACTGACATTCCTCGAGGATCCCCGCCGCCCCCGCCGTGCTGGGCGCGCCGACCCGGGCGGTTCAGCCGGCACGGGTGAGGTGACTGCGGTAGGCGCGCGGTGAGAGGCCGGTGGTGCGTTTGAAGGCGACGCTGAACGCGCTCTCGGAGCCGTAGCCGACGGCCCGGGCGATGGTGGCGACGGTCTCGCCGCCGCGTCGGATCTGGTCGGCGGCGAGTTCGATCCGCCACTCGGTGAGGTACTCCAGCGGGCCCTTGCCGACCCGGTCCTTGAACCGGGCCGCCAGCGTGGACCGGGAGACGGCCGCCACCCGGGCCAGCTCCGCCACGGTCCACGGGTGGGCCGGGCGGGCGTGCATGGCGCGCAGCGCGGCCGCGACGGTCGGATCGGCCAGCCCGGCCAGCCAGCCCGAGCTCCGGTCGGGATCGTGGGCGAGGTGCACGCGCAGAATCCGGATCAGCATGACCATCGCGAGGTGCTCGGCGACCACGGTGGCCCCCGTCGGTCGGCGCCCCAGCTCGGCGTCGATCTCGCCGACCGCCCAGCGCACGGTGGCGGCCTCGGGCGTGCCGGCCGGGACATGGAGGACCGGCGGCAGGCTGTCGAGCAGCAGCGCGCGGGCCCGCCCGGTGAAGGAGAACGCACCGCCGATGAGGAACACCTCGTCGCCATCGCCGGCGCGGGCCACGCCGTCGACGGCCGCCGCGAAGAGGGGATGCGCCGGTTCGGCCGGCACATTCAGGTCGCTGGCGAGAGTGAACGCGACGGGCCGGGTCAACAGGTAGCAGTCGCCCTCCGCAAGGTGGACGGGATCCGGCACGTCGTCCACTTCCAGCCAGCAGCTGCCCCGCCGGACGGCGTTGAACTTGAGCCCGGCGGGTGGCGGAAACCGGACCGCCCAACGCCCACCGGCGGACATAGCGGCGGACACGTGACCCGTCGCGTCGAGCAGGGACAGCACGTCCTCCAACGGGTCCACGGGCACCCCCTCCTCTGGACGTACGCTAAAGAGTGACGGAGTCCAGACTATAGGCAGTCCAGGTGGGGCGCTCGTAGCGTTGCCGGCATGACAGCCACCGCACGCCTGACCACCCCGTTCACCGCCCGCGCCACCGCCGCGGAGATTCTCGACGGCGTCGACCTCACCGGACGCCGGATGATCGTCACCGGCGGTGCCTCCGGCATCGGCGCCGAAACCGTCCGCGCCCTTGCGCGCGCGGGGGCGGAGGTGACGGTGGCCACCCGCGACCCTGACCGGGCCGCGGGGCTGGTCGAGGAGTTTGCCGGACCGGGCGCGGGCAGCGTCCGGGCGGCCGCGCTCGACCTGGCCGACCTCACCTCGGTCGACGCCTTCGTCGCCGGCTGGCAGGGCCCGCTGCACGCCCTGGTCGCCAACGCCGGGATCATGGCGGTCCCGGACCGGCGGCTGACCGCCGAGGGCTGGGAAATCCAGCTCGCCACCAACTACCTGGGCCATTTCGCGCTCGTCCGGGGCCTGCACGACAGGCTCCGGGCCGCCGGCTCGGCCCGGGTGGTGGTGGTCAGTTCCGGCGCCCAGCTGCGGGCCGGGGTCGACTTCGACGACCCGCAGTTCGCGAGACGCCCGTACGACCCGTGGACCGCGTACAGCCAGTCGAAGACCGCGGGCGTCCTGCTCGTCGTCGGCATCGCCCGACGGTGGGCCGCGGACGGGATCACCGCCAACGCCCTCGCCCCGGGGTACATCCACACGAACCTGCAACGGCACCTGGACGACGACACGATGCGCGCGTTCGGGGCGATGGACGAGGCGGGCAACCTCATCACGCCGTCGTACTACAAGAGCCCGGCGCAGGGTGCCGCGACCTCCGTGCTGTTGGCGGCGTCACCGCTGCTCGAGGGCGTGACCGGCCGGTACTTCGAGGACAACCAGGAGGCGGAGGTGGTACCGGGCGGCCCGGACCCCGCCGCGGGGGTGGCCGAGCACGCGGTGGACCCGGTCGCCGCCGACTGGCTCTGGGCCTACGCCGAGCAGGTCTTGACCTCCCGCTGAGCGTGCGGCGCGCGCCACCTCGCCTGCGGCGCCGTGCGCCCCCGCGTCAACGCCCGGGCCGGGTAACCCTCCGCCCGCTCCCTGCGGTAGCTGGCCCATTCGGCCCGGCTGACCCGCCGCTCGACCCGGCCCGGCTGAGCCAGGGACCGGCCGACCCTGGATCCGCCCCACCCGCCGCGGGACGGTGGGTGGGGCGGCGGAACACCGGCGCCGAGATCACCTGTTGTGAGGAGATGCGGGCGCCGCTTCCGGTGCCCACCGCACGCCGATCCACCGCCCGGTGGGAGGAGGAACGCCATGGACCGCGCCCAACTCGCCGGCTTCCTCCGCACCCGTCGCGAGGCGTTGCAGCCGGAGGACGTCGGGCTGCCCCGGGGCCGACGCCGGCGCACCGGAGGGCTGCGGCGGGAGGAGGTCGCGGCGCTCAGCGACATGTCCACCGACTACTACAGCCGGCTGGAGCAGCAGCGGGGCCCGCACCCCTCCGAGCAGCTGCTCGCCGCGTTGGCCCGCGGCCTGCGGCTCACCCTGGCCGAGCGTGACCACCTGTTCCAGCTCGCTGGCTACGCCGTCCCACACCGCGCCGTCCGGGCCGACCACGTCAACCCGGGGATGATGCGGATCCTCGACCGGCTCCAGGACACCCCGGCGCAGGTGGTGAACCACCTGGGCGAGACCCTGACGCAGACCGCGCCGGCGGTCGCCCTGCTCGGCGACGAGACCCGGTACAGCGGGCTGGCGCGCAGTCTGCACCACCGCTGGTTCACCGACCCGGTCGCACGGCTGCGGCACCCGGATGAAGACCACCCCATCCACAGCCGGCTCATCGCCGCGCACCTGCACGCCGCCTACGCCCGCGACGGCCGGGGGTCCCGCGCCGCGGCGATCGTGGACGCCCTGCTGGCCGCCAGCCCGGAGTTCGCGGAGCTGTGGCGGGAGCACCCTGTGCAGGGGGCGTACTGCCCGCCGAAACGCTTCCGGCACCCCGAGGTCGGCGACCTGGAACTGCACTGCCAGACCCTGGTGGACCCGGACGAGTCCCAGATGCTGCTGGTATTCACCGCCGCGCCCGGCTCGGAGAGCTACGAGAAGCTGCAACTACTTTCCGTCATCGGCGACCAGCGCGTCTGACCCGTGGTGGTGCGCTCCGACGGGTGGGTCCGGGCCGCGCCCGGCTCATCGGCTCCTGGACAGTCGTTCGTGCAGGCGGCACAGGGCCAGGAGTGCGGCGACTACGCCGAGCGTTGCGGCGCCCGCACCGGGACATCCACCGTGATCGTTTCCAAGGGGCGTACGTCGGGTTACGAGACGTCCCGCAGGTAGGCACCAAAGTGGCCTAAAGTACAGATAGGGGATGTTTGGGGCGGTGTGTCGGGTTGGGAGAGGGCGGTAGGAGTCCTTGATAGCTGGTACAAATGGGCAACAGAGTGAGGTTGATCTGCCGGCGGACCTGTCAGGGCCGCCAGCCACCCGGCGTTCACGTCGGCGAATCGTCGCGGTGCTGGTGCTGGCGCTGGCGGTGTTCCTCCCCATGCTTGCGCATGTTCTCGAGCTTAGGTCGAATCGGGTAGCCGCTCCACCCATGATCAACACGTACCATGTCAGCCCAACCGGGGACGATTCCCTCGACGGCTCGTCGCCCGCCACAGCATGGCGATCGCTGGACAAGGCCGCCGCCTTCGCCTTCAAGCCGGGAGACAAACTCCTACTCGAAGGGGGTGCGCACTTCCGTGGGAGCCTGACCTTCGGGCCCGGTGATGCGGGTGACGCGGCAAATCCGGTCGTCGTCGACACATACGGCGCCGGCCGTGCCACGATCGAGGCCGCCGGCGGCGCGGGGATCAGGGTGCACAACACAGCCGGCGTCGAGATTCGGGACCTGGTGATCGTCGGCGGCGGGGCGGACAACAAGACCACCGGCGGGATCGAGCTTTACTCCGACCTGACCGACGGCCGGAAACTCGACCACGTGGACATTTCCGGGGTCGAGGTGAGCGGATTCAAGAACGGAATACAGATCGGAGCTGGCCCGAATTCTACCGGCTTTCGTGGCGTACGGATCCGTGCTGCCAACCTGCACGGCAACACGGAGAATGGGCTGATCAGCTTCGGACCTCGCTTCGACGCCGCGGCGCCGCGCTATGCCCACGAAGACGTCGTCGTGTCGGATGTCGAGGTGCACCACAATGCGGGAGACCCGACCAATCACTTTAGCCACACGGGAAGCGGAATCGCGCTCGGAAGTGTGCGAGGCGGGCGCATCGAGCGGTCCAGCGCGCACGACAATGGGAGGTCGGCCGCGGCGCCCGAAGGGCCGGTCGGCATTTGGACCTGGGATTCGACCGCCGTGGTCATGGAGCGCAACGTCTCATTCCGCAACCACACGGCCGGCCAGAAGGACGGCGGTGGCTTCGACATGGACCAGAACGTGTCCTCGTCAGTCCTGCAGTACAACCTGTCCTACGACAACGACGGCGCCGGGTACCTGCTCTACAGCGGCCAACTCAATGCCGCGCACACCGGCAACATCGTCCGTTTCAACATAAGTATCAACGACGCCCGCAAGCTGCCGGAGTACGCGGGTATCCATCTGGCCGGGTCGGTTAACAACGCCGAGGTCTACCACAACACCGTGGTGATGGAGGCGGAGGGCTGGGCCCCCGCGGCCATCCGCTTGCAGAATTTCTTTCGTGGCTTGTCCAACGTCGTCCTGCGCAACAACCTGATTGTCTCGGGCGGGACCAACCTGGTGATCGCCGATGACTTCTCGACGGCCGATGTCTTGTTGCAGGGCAACAACTTCTTCGCCGAATCGGGAACCTGGGCCGTTTCGTGGGCCGGCGCGTCCTATGCCAATATGGGAGATTGGCGCGCGGCTACCGGGCAGGAACGCCTCGGGGCGAAGGTCGGCGGATCGAGCGCAGACCCGCGTTTCGTGACGGCCGATCGCTCCGGCTCCCCGGCCCAACGGGCGCAAGCGCTCACGCCGCGCCGTGATTCGCCACTGGCCGGCCACGCCCTCAACCTCCGGTCGCGTTTCAATGTCGATCCGGGACCGGTGGATTTCCTGGGTCGGCCGCTCGTCGGGGCCGGCACCGTCGGGGCCATCCAGCCCGCCGCCTAGTTCTAGTGCTCCAGAAGGAGATCCGTTTTGACCTGCTGTGGCGGTGTGGCGGTGGGCTGAGGCGTGCGGCTGGGACTTGCTCAGGAAGCTGCGGCAGGCCCCTCCCTGGAACGCCCTGAGTCACGTCCTAAGGCGGGCAGTGGGTCAGGAGGCTGTGGCGGACTTTTTGGTGGGGTCGGCCGAGGTGGCGCCGTGAGTGGGGCGGCGGGTCAGGACCTGGGGGCCGGAAGCCGTGATGGCGACTGTGTGTTCGGAGTGGGCGGTGCGGGAGCCGTCGGCGGAGCGGATCGTCCAGCCGTCGTTGTCGAACTTGATTTTGTCGGTGGAGCGGCAGAACCAGGGCTCGATGGCGATGGTGAGGCCGGGGTCGAGTTTCATGCCGCGGCGGGCGCGGCCGTTGTTGGGGACGTGCGGGGCCTCGTGCATGGTGCGGCCGATGCCGTGGCCGCCGAACTCGGCGTTGACGCCGTAGCCGTAGGAGTAAGCGACCTCGCCGATCGCGGCGGAGATGTCGCCGAGGCGGCCGCCGGGCTGGGCGGCGGTGATGCCGGCCTCCAGTGCGACCTCGGTGGCCTCGATCAGCTTCAGGTCGGCCGGGTCGGGGGTGCCGACGATGACGGAGAGCGCGGAGTCGGCGACCCAGCCGTCGATGCCGGCCGCCATGTCGATGCTGAGCAGGTCACCGTCCCGCAAAACATAGTCGTGCGGCAGGCCGTGCAGCACCGCGTCGTTGACCGACAGGCACAGCACGTTGCGGAACGGGCCGCGGCCGAACGAAGGGGCGTAGTCCCAGTAGCAGGATTCGGCACCACGTTCCTTGATCCGGCGGCGGGCGTGGTGTTCGAGGTCTATCAGGTTGACGCCGACTGCGGCGACACCGCTCAGCTCGGCGAGCAGCTCGCCGACGAACTGGCCGGTCACCGCCATCCGGCCGATCTCCTCGGCGGACTTGAGCTCGATCACGACAGCCTCCCTCTCCGTATGCGGTATTTTTATACCACGCCAGGTCGGGGCTGCTCCGGAGGGATATCCTGCTGGCATGGTTCGCCAACCACTCACCGCCGAACAGATCGCAGCGGGCCAGCGCCTCGGAGCCGCCCTCCGGGCCGCGCGGGCCGGCCGCAGCCTCGTCGAGGTGGCCCTGGCAGCCGGCATCTCCCCCGAGACGCTGCGCAAGATCGAGGCGGGCCGCCTTCCCGCACCCGCGTTCGGCACTGTGGTCTGCCTCAGCCACGCCCTCGACGTCCCCCTCAGCGACCTGGCCGACGTCTGGCTGGCCGACATGCCCATCCGCCAGGCGTCCGGGAGGCCAGCCGCCCAAGTACTCCAGTAGGAGATCCGTTTCAGGGTTCCGTGAGGGCTTGCCGAGGTAATGGCTGTCTTGGCGGCAGCGTGATGCCTGCGTCGGAAGAGGGACCAGGCGATGACGTCGGCGGCCCGCCGTGCCGGGTCGATGATCAGGGCGTGGAAGAGCCGGCGTAGTTCGTTGACAGTGATCGCGATCAGGCCGTCCGGGCTGCTGGTGGTGACGGCTGTTGCGGCGGCTCACCGGTGGTGCGGTTGCGGCGGATCAGCAGCCAGTGCTGCGTGCTCGTCGGTGGCCTGCGGCAGGGTGATGAACGCCCAGTCGTAGTAGCGGTAGCCTTTCGCCCCGTTGCCGGCAGAGATTCGCTGCCGCGAACGCGCCCGCATCCGCGGCGAACGCCAACAACGCTGGGCCGCCCATGACCGAGAACCGCGTGATCCATCAAACCCGGTGAACGTTCATGGTGACCGCGCTAGTTCGCCCGAGTCCTTGTCATCGGGTCCGGCGTATCGAGCGATCGCGCCGTTGGGATGGCGGGCCGCCCCGTCAGGTCGTCGTCGAATCCGGCGGGATTCAGCAGCTGGAACCGCCACGCGTCCCGGCACATCGCGGCGAGGTTCCGGGTCGTGCGCCAGCCCCACTTCCGGGCCGCCGCGCCAGGGTCGGCAACTAGTCTGGCTACATCACCTTGCCGCCGTTCGACGATGTCGTACGGTAGGGACTTTCCACAGGTCGCGCTGACCGCCCGTACGAGCTCCAGGACTGACGTCCCCACGCCAGTGCCGAGATTGAGGATGTCCAGTCCCGTCACCTCGTCGAGACGCTCCAGTGCGATGCGGTGCGCCTGGGCGACGTCCATGACATGTATGTAGTCGCGCACCGCCGTACCGTCCGCGGTGGCGTAGTCGCGGCCGAAGATGCTCAGCCGTTCGAGCCTGCCGATTGCGACCTGCATCAGATAGGGCATGACGTTCTGCGGGATGCCGCGGGGGTCCTCGCCGAGCAACCCGCTGGGATGTGCGCCAACCGGGTTGAAGTATCGCAGCGAATAGGCCGCCAGCTCCGGGTGCTGCCGGCAGGCGTCGGCGATGATCTGTTCGCACATCCATTTCGATCTGGCGTACGGATTCGTCGGCCGTGGCGGGGCCTGCTCGTCGATCGGGATCCGCGCCGCCTCCCCGTAGATGGAACACGATGAGGAGAAGACCAGGCGGTGTACGCCGTTTTCCCGCATGCTTCGCAGCAGGCTCGTCGTGCCACCGACGTTCGTGTCGTAGTAGTCGACGGGGATCCACACCGATTCGCCGACAGCCTTCCTCCCGGCGAAGTGGATGACCGCATCGATGGTGTTCTCCGCAAAGATCGCCGAGAGCGCCTGGTGATCACGTACGTCGGCCTCGTAGACCCTCAGCAGGGGGCGGCCCGCCACCTTCTCGACCCGGGCCGGTGCCGCTGGTGAGCTGTTGGAGTAGTTGTCGACAATGCACACCTCGTAGCCATGCTCGAGCAACTCGACGCAGGTGTGGCTGCCGATGAAGCCGGCGCCGCCGGTCACCAGGACAGTCTTCGGACCAGACATGAGGATCTCCTTCCGGTGCGTCCGCGCATCGGGGCGTTATCGGGTAAAGAGCGGCACCGCGGGGCCGGCATAGTTGGCGATGGCCGCCGCGAGCGGGAGGAGCGCCACGACGCCGACGAGCAGGGGTCCGGCGGCGGTCGGGACGGCTGACCGTACGCGCAGCCGGGCGGCCCGGGCTGCCTCCACCACATGCAGGGCGGGTACCGCGAGGCCGGCCACCGCGTAGCAGAGTGCGCCGAGAATGCAGAGGAAGACGTACCCCGGAGTGTGTGTCGACCGCTCGCCGAGCAGGGCGGCCGCGGACAGCGCCACGGTGATCACCGCATAGGGCAGGACGAGTCGGGCGGGGAGTGGCTCCAGGCCGGTGCGTGCCTTGGGGGTGACCTTGAACGAGACCTGCCTGGGCCGCACGTTCAGCCGCGTCGCGGCTAGGACGCCCCAGACGACGTACGGCCAGCGGGTCAGGGCGAACAGGACACCTTCCCAGCTCACGACGGGCACGGATCGGGGGCGTAACAGCCCGCGCCGGCGTAGCAGCAAGGTCAGTAGGGGCAGCCACAGCGATACCACAAGCAGGCGGGCCAGGAATTCCAAATAGTTGACGTTGACCCACGGCAGCCCGGTGACCACCGCGAACGGCGGCAGGGCGAGGCCGACGACGGTCACGATCGCCAGTAGCGGGTAGTAGTACAGCTGAAACGCGAAGCGCAGCCGCAAGGCGGCGCCCATCCGCCGCAGGTGATCCGGCGCGAGGTCGTAGAGCAGCATGGTGAGGCTGCGCGACCACTGGAACTCCTGGATCAGCATATCGGCGACGGTGAGCGGGCCGTCGCCGTGCGCCTCGGCGTCGATGGCGAAGGCGCCGTGCCAGCCGGCGGAGGTGAGCAGGAACGTCGTGGAGAAGTCCTCGGCCAGTTCGGGGCCGAGACCGCCGATGTCGCGCAGCGCCTTCGTCCGTACGGCGTAGTGCGAGCCGATGCACAAGGGAGCGAGGCCGCGGTTGAGGCCTAGCTGAACCGGGCCGTGATAGGTCGCCTCGCGGTGCAGCCGTCCCCGCGCCGACCACGAGTTCGCGCTGTTGGCGTCACAGACGCTCGGTGCGGCGACGTAGCCGATGGCGGGATCGGCGAACGGTCGCGTGATCGCGGCAAGATAGGTTGGTTGGGGCACGTGGTCGCAGTCGAGCTGGGCGACGGTGTCGTAGTCCCAGTAACCCCAGTGGTCGTAGAAGTAGGCGAGGTTGCCTTCTTTGCAGCGGGTACGGCGAGGCCAGGTCGCCCGGTGGTAGGCGGCCACGCCACTTCGACTGGCCACCCGGACCCCGTTCGCGGCGCACCATCGCAGGGCCTGCTCGGACGGCTCCTCGTCGCAGAGCCAGACGTCGTACGGGTAGGGAAACTGCTGGGCCAGCATCGCGGTGAGGGTGCGGTGGGCGAGCGACCAGGGTTCTGCCGGTGCGCGGGTCACCACAAAGGCCACCCGCAGCCGCGGCACCCGGAGCGCGGGATTGACCTGCCGCAATCGCGAGACGGCGAGGAGGTAGTAGGCGGGCAGCCCGGTCAGATACAGCAGAAGCAGACTGTTCAGGGCCAGTCCCGCCCAGCCGACGCGGTGCTCGGGTTGCCACCACCACAACCAGAAGGCCACGAAGGAGGTCGCCCAACCGGCGGTCAACCCGGCGACGGCCACCCGGTCGCGCCGGCGCAGGGTCGATACGAAGGTGGATGGCCGGGTGGCGCGCAGGTGCCGGAAGGGCGCGAGGGTCGGTCCACCGGGCCCGGCGTGTAGGACATTGCCGCCCGAGAGGTTCCGGATCTCGGTTTCGAGCGCCTCGAATGCTGGCGGAGCCGGCGCGCTCATGCCGCGGTCCGTGCCCGCTGCCCGGCCCAGATCTCCGGCGGTCTCCCCGATCGCCGGACGTCCTCGCCGAGACGGTAGTGCCGACCGGAGTGTTCCCTACCGGGTGCGTCCGCCCGACGAGGCCCGGCGGCTCGTCGATTCCCCGAAGTCTGCACGTGCACTTGCGGTCCCCGTATCTAGATCGATGATTGTCGATGCCATAACGCTGAGTGGTTCCAGTTCCGTCCGACGGGGGCAGTCTCGGCCAGCGCAAAACCGACTAAAACGATGCTAGCGGCGGCAACCTCGCAGGCGCTGGGGATTTGCGCATAACGGACATCGCCAGGGGGTGGCTACCTCACGCCGCCGGGGCATCAGCCTCTTCGCTGGGATCGGCGTCAGACCGGGCGCCCGGTCGGAGGCCTTACCAGGACGGCCAGCCGGCGCACCGCGTCGGGGCGTACCTCCGGGTGTGGGTGGGCGATGATCCGCTCCAGCTCCGCGCGCCGGCCGGCACGCCGGGCGCGACCGGCCCGCCATAGTCGGGGACCGGCCTCGGCGAGCAGGATGGCGCGACGCCGGTCCCCGGCGCTGAACCGGCGTCGCTCATGGTGACGCACCCGGACCGCGTGGGCGTCCCCCCGCCCACGGCCGGCGGCCCACCGCCCTGGCCGGGCGGCGAGTGGCACACCTCAGGTGCCGTAGACCTCCACCTCGTAGAGGCGGGCCGCCGCATCGGTGGTCTGCGTCGGGGTGAGAATGTTCAGCCGCAGGTACCTACCGGTGGCCGTGACCGGCGTGTTGGTGACGTCAGCGGTGTTGCCCCGGACCTGCGCGGCACTCGTCCAGGTGGAGCCGTCCGCGGACACCTGCACGTCGAAGTCCCGGGTGTTCCAGGCGCGGTCCTCGCCACCGGCGCCGGCGTGGTAAACGGTGACCGTCTGGATGGGGTGGGTGCCGCCCAGGTCGATGCGGAGGAACTTGGTCGCACCACCCGAGCACCACTTGTCGGAGGTGCCGCCGGTGGTGCTGCCGTTGACGGCCTTCTCCGGCCCCTCCGTGCTGGCGCACTGCGAGTCGGCGGTGGCCGGCCGGTTGAGCGCCAGGTTGGTCGGGCCGCTGCCGCCGTACACCTCGAACTCGTCGATCCGGGCCGCGGTGTTCCCGTTGTTGGTCGGGGTGCTGACGTTCAGGCGGACGTAGCGGGCCGTCGCCGCGGACATCGGGTGGTACGTGCGGCTGGACCGGTTGCCGGACACCGTCGCCCGGGTCGTCCAGGTGCTGCCGTCGGTGCTGGTCTGGATGGTGAAGCCGCCGGTGTTCCAGCCGGTGTTCTCGGCACCGAGTCCGGCGTGCTTGACGACGAAGGACCCGACGGTCTGGTTCGTCCCGAGGTCGACCTGGAGGATTTTCGTGCCGGCAGCGAGGGAACACCACTTGCTGGTGCTGCCGAGCCGGCCGTCGAACGCCTTCTCCGGGCCTTCGGTCGCGGCGCACGGGGTCGAGCCCGTCGCCGGTTTGCCGGCGGCCAGGTTGGGGCCCAGGTCGGGAGCGGCGGGCGACGGGGTGAACCCGTCGGTGAACGACGGCGGCACATCGGCGGGGTTGGTGCCCCACGACGACGGCGAGCCGCCCATCGTGTACGACAGCGTCGCCCCGCCGGCGAGGTCGCCGTACCGCAACCAGGCGCGCTGGGTCGATGTGCCGTTGACCGACAGGTTCTGGACGTACTGGTTGCCCTGCCCGGCGCTGGCGGCGTTGATCTGGAGGTCACCGGCCGGCCGGTCGACCAGGATCGACGGGAACAGCGGGCCGTGCAGGGCCAGGGTGTCCGCGCCCGGTGTCGGCGGATACATCCCGAGCGCGGACCAGACAAACCACGCGGAGGTGGCGCCGAGGTCGTCGTTGCCGGGCAGGCCGCCGGCCCCGGTGGTGAACGACTCGTTCATCACCCGCCGGACCGCGGCGCTGGTGCCGGCCGGCGCGGCCGCGAAGTGGTACGCCCACGGCACCCCGTGCTCCGGCTCGTTGCCGATGTAGAAGTACGGCTGCGACTGGCCACCGTTGGTCTGGGTGAAGTGGTGGTCCAGCCGTTGGAGCGCGGTCTGCCGCCCGCCCAGCAGGTTGATCAGGCCGGTGAAGTTGTAGGGCACCATCCAGGTGTACTGCGAGGCGTTGCCCTCGACGTAGTTGGACTGGCTGGCGGGGTCGAGCGGCCACGGCCAGGTGCCGTCGGCGTTGCGCGGGTGGATGTAGCCCGACTCGGTGTTGAAGACGTTGCGCCACCATTGGGCGCGCGCCATGTGGGTGTCGTACGTGGCGGTGTCGCCGAGGGCCCGGGCGAACTGGGCGACGGCGAAGTCGCTCGCCGAGTACTCCAGCGAGTCGGAGGGGTCGCCGTCGATGTACTGGCGCTGGACGTAGCCGCTCTGCCGGCCGCGGATGGGGCTGCCCTGCATGGTGCCGCCGTTGGAGCTCTTCTTCATCAGCGCCAGGGCGGCGGCGGTGTCGAAACCGCGGGCGCCGAACTGGTAGAGAGTGTCCACGATGATCGGCCCGGGGTCGCCGGTCATGACGAAGGCTTCGTTGGTGTTGTGCGACCACTTGGGCAGCAGGCCACCCTGTTGGCCGTCGAGCACCATGGACTTGGCGATGTCGGTCGCCTCGGCCGGCGCGATGAACGCGATCAGCGCCGCCCAGGAGCGGTAGATGTCCCAGCCGGAGTAGTTCTGGTAGACGGTGTGGCCGGCGGTGTGGATGGCGTTGTCGAAGCCGCGGTACTGCCCGTTGACGTCGTTGGACACGTTGGGGTTGATGAAGACGCGGTAGAGCGCGGTGTAGAACTTCTGCAGGTCGGCGGCGGATCCGCCGGTGACCTGCACCCGGTTGAGGATCGCGTTCCACTCGGCGTCGGCGCGGGAGCGCACCGCGTCGAAGTCGAAGTTTGACTGCTCGGCGGCGAGGTTGGCCTGGGCGCCGGCCTGGCTGACGAACGAGATGCCGACCCTGACCTGCACGACCGGGTTGGTGGACGTGTCGAAGGTCAGGTATCCGCCGGCGTTCGTGCCGCTGGTGGTGGTGGAGCCGGCGCTGACGGTGCCGCCCAGCCAGGTGCCGACGCCGGTCGGGGCGCGGTCGAACTCCATCCGGTAGAAGATCTGGTAGGTCTTGGAGTTGCCGCAGAAGCCACCTCCGGTGACGCTACCGGTCACGGTGGAGCCGCTGATCGTGATCGAGCCGCTCCGGCTGCCGGTGGCGCTGCGACTGGTGTTGATCAGGACCCGCGCCGTGTTGGTCGACGGGTAGGTCAGGCGCAGGGCGGCGGTGCGGGTGGTGGCCGAGGCCTCCACGCGGGTGTTGCCGTAGTTGCTGAGCACCGCCTGGTAGAAGCCGGGGCCGGCCTGTTCCTGGCTCTTGTTCTGGGTGGCGCGGTAGGACGTCCAGGCGGTGCCGGGTGAGGTGCCGATGGCGCCGGTCATCGGCAGGATGCCGAGGTCCTCGTTGTTCGCGCAGCCGGCACCGTTGAAGTGGGTGAGGCTGAACTCCTCGATCTGGGCGTCGCTGTACCGGTAACCGGACGGCGAGGCGGTGGGCGTGTCCGGGCTGAGCTGCACCATCCCGAAGGGCTGCACCGGGCCGGGAACGGTGCTGCCACCGGCGCCACCTGGGACGGGGTTGGGGGCGCTGCTGTCGTCGGTGCCGATGAACGGGTTGACGTACTGGGTGAGGTTGAGCGGCGCGGCTTGGGCGGGTGAGGCGACGGCGAGCAGGGATGTGCCGGCGACGGCGGTGGCGGCCAGCAGGCCGAGCAGACGGGACGGGCCTGGTCGGAACATGTCCGGTACCTCCTTGGGGTGCACGGGTGGCAGCCTCAGTGACAACGTTGTCATTGAACGCTGTCGAATTCCTGTGTAGACCTTTCAAGAGGCAGGTGTCAATGAGAAGCCGACGGGCTCAGCCCGCGTCCGGTCAACCCGCAGGGGGGCGCTCACCCGAGCCACGGGCGAGCAGCCGGGTCGGCAGCACCACCCGCCGGGCCGGTCCACGGTCGCCGTCGATCCGGGCCAGCAGCAGCTGCGCCGCCTGGCGTCCCATCTCCTCCGGGTCGTGCACGATGACACTCACACCCAGCACCTCACCGAGGTCCAGGTCGTCGAAGCCGACCAGGGCCGGTGATGCCGGGTGACCGCGCAGCGCCCGCAGAGCTCCGCTGGTGATCCGGTTGTTCATGGTGAACAGGGCGGTCGGCGCGGGGATGCGGCTCAGCAGCTGGTGCACCGCCCGCTCGGCGGCGTCCACGTCGTGCGCGCTCTCCACGAGGTACCCGGCCCAGTCCGCAAGCCCGGCGGCCTCCATCACCTCGGCGAATCCCGCCAACCGGTCCCGGTGGGTGCTCAACCCAGGCAGGTCCCCCACCACCCCGATCCGCCGGTGCCCGGCCGCGATCAGGTGCGCGCCGGCCTGCCGGGCACCACCGTGGTTGTCCAACAGGACCGCATCCGCAGCGAGGTCGACCGGGGGTCGGTCCACGAACACGAAGGGGATGCCGTGGCGGTGTTCGGCCTCGAGATAGCCGTGCTCGGTGGCACTGGAGGCGATCACCAACGCCCGGACCCGCCGCTCCAGCAGGGCGTCGGCGAGTCGGCGTTCCCAGTCCGAGTCCTCGTCGGTACTCGCGATGACCAATTGCAGACCGTGCATGCGCAGTTCGCGTTCGAGGCCACTGGCCAGGCGGGAGTAGAACGGGTTGGCCAGGTCACCGATGAGCAGGCCGACCAGTGTCGAGGTGTTGGCGCCCCGACGCAGCTCCCGGGCCACCCCGTTCAGTCGGTAGCCGAGCTGGTCGGCGGCGTTCCGCACCCGCAGCCGGGTTTCCGCGGCGACTCGCGGCTCGTCGCTGAGCGCGCGGGAAGCCGTCTTGACCGACACCCCGGACAGTGCGGCCACCTGCCTCAGGCTCGGCCGACCAGCGGTACGACCAACGGGCATGCCCGAGATTATGACATCGAGCGGCAACCCTGCCGCCGTGCCTCCAGACCACGCCCGTGCCGAGGTGGTGGTGCGCACCTCACGAACTTGCGGGACCGGAACTGGCTACCGCTATCCGAGCCGAACGCCGGATCGTCGTGGTGGATGCCCAGGGCGTTGATCAGATGCGCGCCGTCCCAGTCCCGCTGCGACACCGGATCTTTGCCCCAAGCGTGAAAGGCCTGCGGGGTGAAGCCCAGGACCCGGCAGGTCACCGCGACGGGGATGCCGTCCGCGGCCAGGTGGCAGCCCAGCGGGTAGGTCATTTTGGGGCGATCTCCCGGGTGAAGAACGCCGCCGCCGGCGCAGGATCTCGTTCTCCTGCTCGAGCAGCTTGTTCCGCTTCCGCAACTCCCGCGACGAGGGGTGGGGGCGATCGCGCCGGTGGTGCCCGGCTCGCGCTCGCTTTCGATGCCGTCGAGGACGCAAGCGATATGTCGGCGGGATCGACGGCGACCGGGCGGCGGGAGGCTATGGGCGTAGATACCGCCCGTGGGGTGGTGGTGGCGGGGTTGGCTTGCTGGGGCGGAATCGCCAGGAAATGGTGTCCGAGGTGGCGATCGCGGTGAGGATGACGATGGCTACGACGGCGATCAGGATCGGTGGCAGGAAGGCGACCACGGGCGCTAGCGCGACTAGGAGCAGCAGCCCGGTCACTCGGGAATAGGCGATGCGGCTGAAGGACAGGTAGTCGAGCCGGGCGCGGCCGGCCAGGTAGATGGCCGGTCCGCAGAGGATGACGGCGGACCAGACCAGGTTGGGTTCGGCGAACGGGTGGGTGATGATGATTTCGTCGCCGACCGAGCTGAGCACGATGCCGCCGGCCATGAGCAGGTGGGCGTAGGAGGCGGACCGGCTGAAGACGGCGGGGGCGGTGCTGGTGGCGATCACGGCCGGGAGCACTAGGCCCGCCCGGTAGAAGTAGATCCGCCACAGCAGTGTGGTGATGGCGAACGCCAGTACGAACGCGGTCACCCGGTCTCGTCCGAAGCCGAACGCGGCGAACTGCCCGCCCGAGGCCAGGACCGTCTCGCGAACGCGACGATCATGATCTGCTGGTAGCGTTCGGCGAGGTGCTCCGCGTTGACCGTCTGGGTGGCGATCCGGGCTGGGCCGAGTTTGGGTAGCCGGAAGTCCAGCCGGCTCATGGTGTAGCCGAGGGCCGCCGCGGCGAGCCAGATCACCACCCGGGTGATGTCCTCGGTAAGTGCGCCCACGATCCACAGCACTCCGGACAGACAGAACCAGATGAGCTGCTGCAGGGTGCCGATCGCCACCTCCCGACCGTGCAGCGCGACCGTGACGAAGAGGGCGCGGCCGACCTGGATGACGACGTAGGTGGCGGCGAAGATCATGCCGTTCTCTCCGAACGCCGTGGGCACCGCACCCGCCATGATCAAGGTACCGAGCATGATGGGGATGATCACGAGCTGGATCGCGGGTCGGGCGGGGTTGAGACGGTTCGTGGTCCAGGCGGTGAAGACCCACACCCACCAGAACGCGGCGAGCAGGATCACCGTGTGCAGGGCACCGAGCCAGGTGAGGTTGTGGAACAGGGTGTGCGAGAGGCGGGTCAGCGCGAACACGAGGATCACGTCGAAGAAGAGTTCGACGTAGGTCGCGCGCTGCGGTTCGGCGTGGTCCCGCAGTAGGTCGCCCGTGTTGCCTGCGGTCACGATACGCCCGTCCTGTCGGCTTTGCGGCGTCAGCACGTCAGTCGTACCACGGGGGTGGTGGCCTAACCTGGTGTTGCGCCCGCGAGGTGCTCGGGAAGGCGGGTGGCCGAGCCTTCTGGGCGTCGAGCTCATCGCGGGCGGGTACCTCGGATGGCCAATTTGGCCGAATTAACCGCAACGACGAGACGAAGTCGGTGACTGCTGTTCCGCTGCCGCCGCTACGGCACCGCTACCGTTGCTGACGGACCCGATGGAGGAGCAGCCGATGCGGCGGGCAGGCCGGCGACCTCCACGTCGACGGCGAGTAGCGCACCGTCGACGGGGCCGCGGGGCGCCAACCCCAGGGCGGCGGTGGTGACGAAGAGCCGGCGCAGGTCGGGGCCGCCGAGGCAGACGCTGGTGGGCTGGGCCGCGGCAAGGCGGATCTCGCGGTCCAGGCGCCCGTCGGGTCGGTAGCGGCGGACCGCGTGGCCGCCCCAGAGCGCCACCCAGAGATGCCCCGCGGCGTCGACGGTCATCCCGTCCGGGACGCCCTCCCCGGGCGACAGGCGCAGGAACGGTTCCCGGGCGGACAGGGCGCCGGTGGCCGGGTCCACCGTGAACCGGTCCACCTGACCGAGCGGGGTGTCCGCCAGGTACATGACGGCGCCGGTCGCGTCGAAGGCGGGCCCGTTGGTGATGGTCAGCCCGGTCACCGCCGCCTCGGGCGGGCCGTCGACCGGCAGGCGGTAGAGGGCCCCCGCGCCCGGGGTGGCGTCGTACGCCATGCTTCCCGCCCAGAACCGGCCATGCGGATCGGCCACCGCGTCGTTCATCCGGGCCCGGGCCGGGTTCTTTCCCTCGAGGTCCGCGACGAGTCGTGAGCCGCCGGCGCCCTCCAGCACCGCCACCCCGGTGCCGACCACGGCCAGCCAGTTGCCGGGCCGCCCGGCGATGGCGGCCACCGCACCCAGCGGGCCGTCCACCTTGCACACTTCGCGCAGCGGCGCGGGGGTGTCGCCGGTGGTCTCCAGGAGCCGTCCGCCGAGGAGGTCGACGAGCACGAGCCTGCCAGCCACCCAGCGAGCGCCCTCCCCCAGCTCGAGGCGGTCACTGCTCCAGGGGGTCGGTTCGGAAAACACCAGGTCTCCTCTCGGTCGTCAGCGGACGGCGCCGCCGGGCGCGTGGTCGAGCAGCGCCAGCTCGGCCCGGGTGGGCAGGCCCTCCCAGTCGCCCTGGGTGGCGACCGCGAAGGCGCCGGTGGTGACCGCCCGGTCGAGCCGGGCGTCGACCTCGGCGCCGTCGAGCAGACCGGAGAGCAGACCGGCCACGAAGGCGTCGCCCGCACCGACGGTGTCGACGACCGGCACCTGCCGGGCCGGCCGGTGCACGCTGCCGAGGTCGCTGTGACTGGTGGCGCCACCCGCGCCGTGCTTGACCACCACCTCCCGTACGCCGGCGTCGCGCAGGGCGCGACCGGATCGGCCGCGTCGGTGAGGACGCCCAACTCGTCGTCGGAGGCGACCACGAGGTCGATCGACGGCAGCAGCGGGCGCAGCGCCGCGGCGGCCTCGGTCGACGACCACAGCCGCCGCCGGTGGTTCACGTCCAGACAGACCAGGGTCCCGGCGGCCCGGGCCCGGGTCACCGCCGTCCTGACGGCCTCGTACGGCCCGGAACCCAGCGCGCAGGTGATGCCGGTGACGTGCAGGACGCGGGGTGGCGCCCCGGCACCGGTGAAGGCGGCGGTCAGGTCCGACGCGGCCAGCCGGGAACCGGCCGATCCGGTCCGGTGGTAGGTGACCCGGCTGATGTCGCCCACCCGGGACTCGAAGAGGATCAGTCCGGTCGGGGCGTCCGGGTCGACCCGGGCCAGGGTCAGGTCGACGCCCTCGGCGCGCAGTGTGCGCCGGATCAGCTCGCCCGGTTCGTCCGCCCCGGTGACACCGATCCAGCGGGCGCGGTGCCCGAGTCGCGCCAGGCCGATCGCCACGGTCGACTCGGCGCCGGCCACGGAGAGCTGGACCGGGCCGCCCAGCCGCAGTGGAGCCGAGGCCCGGAAGGCCGCCATGGTCTCACCGAGGGTGAGCACGTCGGTCACGACGGCGCCACCCCGGCGCGGAAGGCGGCGGCCCGGTCCCGCAACGCACCCAGGTCTCCGCCGCGCACGGCGTCGCCGAGCAGCGGTGAGCCGACCCCGACCGCGGTCGCGCCCCGGTCGAGGTACGCCCGCGCGCTGTCCGCGTCGACGCCGCCGACCGGCACGAACGCGGTCCGCGGGAACGGGTCCCGCAACGCACCCAGGTAGGCGGGCCCGCCGAGCGAGGCGGCGGGGAACAGCTTGACCGCGGCGGCCCCGCTCGCGTCGGCCTGTACCACCTCGCTGGGGGTCAGCGCGCCGGCGAGCACCGGCAGCCCCAGCCGGCCCGCCTCGGCGATGCTCGGTGCGAGCGCCGGGGTGACCAGGAAGGTGGCGCCGGCGTCGGCGGCCCGCTGGGCATCCTCGGCACTGAGCACCGTGCCGGCGCCCAGTCGGGCGTCGGCGCCGAGCGCGGCGCGGGCCCGGCGGATCGTGTCCAGCGCGCCGGCGCCGGTCAGCGACACCTCGATCAGGGCGATGCCGGCGTCGGCCAGGGTCAGCACCGAGGCCAGTGCCGCCGCCGGGTCCGGGCCACGGACGATCGCCAGCAGCCGGTGGGTCCGCAGGGAGTCGAGCAGGTTCATCGGGGACGGCCTCCGGATGATCGGTGTGCGGAGAGGGTCAACCGCCAGGTGACCTCGCCGCTCGGTGGGACTTCGGCGGCGTCGTCGGGTCCGGCTTCGGCGAGGTCGAAGGTGCCGCCGAGCAGGGGTTCGACGCCGATGCTGCGGTAGGGACCGTCGGTGGGCCAGCCGCGCAGGTTGCGCCAGAGCGCGGTGGAACGGGGTTGGCCGTCACAGTCGAGGTGCAGGGTGAGCAGGTCGGCGCCGTCGTTCACCCGCACGGTCGGGCAGCCGAGCAGCACCGCGCCGACCGCGGTGCCGTCGTCGGGGCCGAGCTGGTCCAGCGGCAGTCCGGCCGGCGTGGGCCACGTCCCGGACAGCCACGGGTGGCCGGCCGGCCACGGGCCGGCGGGCAGCAGCGCGGCGGCTTCCGGGTAGAGCCGGGTCGGGGTGCCGGCAGGCGCCTCCAGCCGGGCGGTGGGGGAAACGTCGAGCAGGGCGTGGGCCGCCCAGATGAAGCGGTAACCGGGATCGGCCTGGAGGCGGTAGTCGGCGACCACCACGCCGGACCGGTCGGTGAGCCGCCGGGTCAAGGTGAAGTCCGGGCGCTCGATGGTCGCGGCCCCCGGGCCGGTGGTGCGCCAGGGCCGGGACCAGACGTCGCCGTGGTCGGGTCGGCCGCGCACCGTCGGCAGGCACTCCTCCAGGCCGCCCGCGTCGACGAACGGATCACCGGCCAGCACCCCGTCCCGGCCGGTGTCCGGCCGCCGCCAGAGCCACTCCCGGCCGCCACCGCGCAGGGTCGTCCACCGGCCACCATGGCGGTGGTCCGAGCCGACGCGCAGCGGCACCGGGATCTCCGTCGCGGGGGTCTCCGGCAGCCGGTCGTCGGCGCTCACCATTCGGCGAAGGAGCCGTCGTCGTGGCGCCAGACCGGGTTGCGCCAGGCGTGCCCGGTCCGCGCGGCGGCGCGGACCGCCGCCTCGTCGACCGTGATGCCCAGGCCGGGCGCCTCGAACCGGTTGATGTGCCCGTCGACGAACTGGAACGGCGCCGGGTCGACCACGTAGTCGAGGAGTTCAGAGCCGGCGTGGTAGTGGATGCCGATGCTCTGCTCCTGGATGAGGAAGTTCGGTGTCGCGAGGGCCACCTGGAGGCTGGCGGCGAGCGCGATCGGCCCGAGCGGACAGTGCGGGGCGAGCACGGCACCGTACGTTTCGGCGAGGGCGGCGATCCGGCGGACCTCGGAGATGCCGCCGGCGTGGGAGAGGTCCGGTTGGACCACCGCTACGCCGGCCTGCAACGGTCCGAGGAATTCGGCGCGACCGTACAGCCGCTCGCCGGTGGCCACCGGGACCGGGGAGGCGGTGACGATGTCGTGCAGGTGGTGGGCCTGTTCGGCGAGGACCGGCTCTTCCACGAAGAGCGGTCGCAGGGCGGCAATCTCGGGCAGGATGCGACGCACGGCGGCGGCGCTGGCCCGGCCGTGAAAGTCCAGCGCGATGTCGCGGTTGTCGCCGAGCACCTCGCGGGCGGCGGCGACGCGGCTGACGACGGCGTCCACCTCGGCGGGGGTGGGAATCGCGGAGAGCCGACCGCAGGCGTTCATCTTGATCGCGGTGAGTCCGGCGGCGGCCTGCGCGGCGGCCGCCTCGGCGACCTCGCCGGGCTCGTCACCGCCGATCCAGGAGTAGACCCGGACCCGGTCGCGGACCGGACCGCCGAGCAGGGCGTGCACCGGGGCGCCGTACGCCTGCCCGGCGATGTCCCAGAGAGCCTGGTCGAGACCGGCGACGGCGCTGGACAGCACGGGCCCGCCGCGGTAGAAGCCGCCCTTGGTGAGGATCTGCCAGTGCTGCTCGATCCGGAGGGGGTCCTCGCCGATCAGGTACTCCGCCAGCACCTCGACGGCGCTGCGGACCACCTCGGCGCGCCCCTCCACCACGGGCTCGCCCCAGCCGACCAGCCCCTCGTCGGTCTCCACCCGGCAGAACAGCCACCGTGGTGCGACGAGGAAGGTCTCGATTCGGTCGATCTTCACCGGTTGCCCTTCTGCCCGCGTACCTTCTCGACGTCGCGCACCGCCTTCTCCAGCAGTCCCCGCATGGCGGTCTCGGCCGCGGTGGCGTCCCGCGCCCGGATCGCGTCCACCACGGCCCGGTGGCTCGGCACCGGGTCGTCGTGCGGTTCGCCGCCGTGCACCAGGCGGTCGCGTTCGGCGAGGCCGGTCTCCATGACCACCTCCATGCGCTCCAGCAACTCGTTGTGCGTGGCGGCGAGCAGCGCGCGGTGGAAGCTCAGGTCGGCGGCGACCGCGGCGGCCGGACGGCCCTTCGCGGCGGCCATCTCGTCCAGCGCGGCGTCCAGCGCGGCCAGGTCGTCGTCGGTGGCCCGGCCGGCCGCCAGCCGGACGGCAGCCGGTTCGATGATGCTGCGGACCTCGTGCAGCTTGTCGAGCAGCCGCGGATCGGCGCCCTCGGCGAACTGCCAACGGATCACGTCACCGTCGAGCAGGTTCCAGTCCGCGCGGGGGCGGACGAACGTGCCGCGCTTCTGCCGGGCGTCCACGATGCCCTTGGCGGCGAGCACCTTGAGCGCCTCCCGCAGCGCGGTGAGGCTGACGTCGAGCTCCGCCTGGAGTGCGGTGATGTCCAGCGTCGCGCCGGGGGCGATCTCTCCGGCGAGGATTCGGCGCGCGATGACCTCGACGGTCTGCCCGTGCAGGCCGCGGCGTGCGTACGTTGTCAATGCTCTTCGCACCTATCGCTCGTCTGTATCGATCGGTCAGGCCGAGGCTTTCACCGCGGTCCAGCCGCCGTCCACCACCAGGCTCGCGCCGGTGATGTAGCCGGCGTCCGGCGAGGCGAGGAAGGCCACGGCGGCCGCCACCTCGTCCGGCGTGCCGAACCGCCTGGCGACCGTCGCCGCGACGCTCCGCTGTCGGTCCGCTTCGGACACCTCCTCCCAGGCCGGGGTGAGAATCGGCCCCGGCAGCACGGTGTTCACCCGGACGTCCGGCCCGTACTCGACGGCGAGTTGCCGGCCGAGCGCGACCAGACCGCCCTTGGCGGCGGCGTAGGCCGGCCGCCCGGGCAGGCCCACCAGCGCATGCACCGAGGAGACCACCACCACCGCGCCGCGACCGGCGCGGAGATCGTCCAGGCAGGCCCGCACCCCGAGAAAGGCGCCGGTGAGGTTGACCGCGAGCTGGTGATCCCAGGACCGTCGGCTGGTCTCGTGGGCGGGGGCCGCCTCCACGGCGTAGGCGTTGCTGACCAGGATGTCGACCGGCCCGAACGCGCGTCGCACCGTTGCCACGGCGGCGGTCCAGTCGGCCTCGTCGGAAACATCGGCGACGACGGGAACCGCCCGACCGCCCGCGGCGGCGAGCTCCTCGGCGAGCGGCGCGGGATCGCGTACGTCCATCAGGCCGACGGCCGCACCCTCCGCCGCGAGCCGCCGGGCGGTGGCCGCGCCTATCCCGCCGAGCGCCCCGGTGACCAGCGCGGTCCTGCCCGCTAGTCGTCGCATGTGGTGGATCATCCGTCCGCCGAAACCTCGAAGATCTAATCATTAATTAGTAATACATCTTGACAGCTGCGGGCGGCGGATGCAACCTTCTGGCCACACCGTTCACATGACTGACACAACCGCGTTGTCACGCATCGTGTCACTGAGGAAGGGACCACCCCCGTGAGCGACTTCGACCCCAGTCGCCGCCGATTCCTTGGGCACCTCGGCCTCGCCGGCGTCGGCGCCCTCGGCGCCAGCTCGTTGCTGAGCGCGTGCGCCAGCTCCGCCAGTGGCCCGGCGGACAAGGCGTCCGGCGCGATCAGCCTCCAGTCGAACCTCTCCTCGCCGCAGGCGAAGGCGGCGATGGAGAAGATCATCGAGAACTTCAACAAGCAGGGCAGCGGCAGGGCGACGGTGAACACCATCGCCTCCGAGACCTACCGCACGCAGCTGCCGACCTATCTGACCTCCGCGAACCCGCCGGACCTCTACACCTGGTACGCCGGCTCGGTCGCCAACAACTACGCCAGCAAGAATCTCCTGCTCGACGTCTCCGACGTCTGGCAGGGGCTGGGCGACTACCCCCAGTCGCTGCGGAACATCTCCACCGACCCGACCGGCAAGCAGATCTTCGTGCCGATGACCAACTACTGGTGGGGCTTCTTCTACCGCAAGTCCAACTTCGCCAAGTGGGGCGTGCAGGAGCCGAAGACCTGGGCCGAGTTCATCACGCTCTGCCAGACGCTGAAGAGCAAGGGCGTCGCGCCGATCGGCATCGGCCTGGGCGACACCCCCTGGGTCGCCTCGGCCTGGTTCGACTACCTGAACATCCGGATCAACGGCGCCCCGTTCCACCGGGAACTCCTCGCCGGCAAGCAGCGCTTCGACGACCCGAAGGTCAAGGCGGTCTTCGCGCGGTGGCGCGAGGTGCTGCCCTACTTCGACCCGAAGGGCAAGGCCTACCCGTTCCAGGAGGCGACCACGGCGCTGCTGGCGAACAAGACCGGGATGTTCCTCATCGGCACCTTCTTCGCCGACGCCGCCCCGAAGGACGCCCTCGGCGACCTCGACTTCTTCCAGTTCCCGATCATCGACCCGGCGGTGCCGGTCGCCGAGGAGGCGCCCACCGACGGCTTCTTCGCCAGCGCGAAGACGGCGAACCCGGCCGGCACCAAGGCGCTGCTGACCTACCTGGCCTCGGTGCAGGCGCAGGAGACGTACATCCAGAGCAGCTCCGGCATCGTCCTGCCCGCGCACCCGAAGGCGAAGGCCGCCGACAGCCCGCTGGTCGTCAAGGGCAAGGCGATGCTGGACAACGCCAAGGAACTCACCCAGTTCTTCAACCGCGACTCCAGCGACGCGTTGCAGCCGACCGCGGACACCGCGCTCACGAAGTTCATCGACAAGCCCGACCAGATCGACGCGATCCTGCGCGAGTGGCAGGCCGGCGCCGAGAAGGTCTTCAAGGGCTGATGTCGACGCTCGCACCAGCCACCTTCCGCACCTCGGCGGCGGGACCAACGCCCAAGCAGCGGCGGCGCCGGGCCAACCGGCCGTCGCCGCTGCTGGTGGCGTTCGTCCTCGTGCCCTTCGCGGTCGAGAGCATCTGGGTGTTCTGGCCCGCCCTGCAGGGCTTCTACTTCTCGCTCACCCGGTGGGACGGCCTCGAACCGCCCACGTTCATCGGTTTCGGCAACTACACGGAGCTGGCCGGCGACGCGGTCTTCCGGGGTGCGCTGGTCAACACCGTCATCTGGCTGGTGCTCTTCGGCGGGCTGTCGGTCCTCGGCGGGTTCGGGATGGCGCTGCTGCTGCAACGCGAGCGGCGCGGGGTCGGCTTCTACCGCGCCGCGCTGTTCACCCCGGTGGTCTTCAGCCTGGTGGTGACGGCGCTGGTCTGGCGGGTCTTCTACCAGCCCGACGGGCTGGCCGACCAGTTGCTGCGCGCGGTCGGCCTGGAGCAGCTGATCCGGCCCTGGCTCGCCGACCCGCAGACCGCGCTCTACGCGGTGATCCTGCCCGCCCTGTGGCGGCAGATCGGCTACGTCATGGTGCTCTACCTGGCCGGGCTGAAGGCGATCGACCCCGCGCTGCACGAGGCGGCCCGGATGGACGGCGCCAACGCCCGGCAGCGGCTCCGGCACGTGACCATCCCTCAGCTGCGCGGCGTCAACGCGGTGGTGCTCTCGGTCATCGTGATCGACTCGCTGCGTTCGTTCGACATCGTGTGGGCGTTGACCCACGGCGGGCCCTACCACTCGTCCGAGCTGCTGAGCACCTACATGTACTCGGCCGCCTTCCAGAGCCTGCGGCTGGGCTACGGCTCCGCCATCGCAGTGGTGATCTTCATACTCGCGCTCGCGGTCATCCTCGGTTACCTCGTCCGCGCGTTCCGGGAGGACGCATGATCCGCGCACTGCGCACCGGCGCTTTCCACACCGGCATGAGCCTGCTGGCCCTGCTGTGGCTCGGCCCGATCCTCTGGGTCGTCGCCATGTCGACGAGGACCTTCGACGACATCGCGGCGCACGGGGTGGGCAGCCTGCCACACTCGTTCACCCTGGACACCTACCGGCAGGCCTGGACCGACGGCGGTGAGCTGCGCGCCCTGATCAACAGCCTGCTGGTCACCGTGCCCGCTGTCGCCCTCAGCCTGGTACTGGCGGCGCTGGCGGCGTTCGCGCTCAGCCGCTACCGGATCCCCGGCCGACGGGTGATCCTGCTGCTCATGCTCGCCGGGAACCTGCTGCCGCCGCAGATCCTGCTGATCCCGGTCAGCAAGTTCAGCGAACTGACCGGCCTGTACGACACCCTGGCCGCGCTGATCGCGGTGCAGGTGGGCTTCGGGCTGGGCTTCTACACGTTCGTGCTGCATGGCTTCATGCGGGACCTGCCGGGCGAAATGCAGGAGGCCGCCACGATCGACGGGGCCGGACCGGGGCAGATCTTCGCCCGGGTGATCCTCCCGTTGACCCGTCCGGCGCTCGCCGCGCTGGGCGCGCTCTCCTTCACCTGGATCTTCAACGACCTGCTCTGGGCGATCACCGTGCTGCGCACCGACGACAAGATGCCGGTGACCCCCGCCCTGCTCGGGTTGCAGGGCCAGTTCGTCTCGTCGTGGAACGTCATCGCCGCCGGCACGGTCATCGCGGCGGTACCGACGCTGCTGGTGTTCCTGCGCTTCCAGCGGCACTTCGTCTCCGGCCTGGCGCTCGGAGCAGTCAAGTGAGCGACCCGGCCACCGGCAACATCTACGAACGCGCTGCGGTGCGGAACGCGACCGACGCGGGTGAGGACACGGCCCCGCTCGCCGGCCCGTGGACGCTGCGTGGCGTGGCCACCGAGTACACCGTCGTCGTACCCGGGCACGGCCGGTGGCTGGAACTGGTCAGCTGGGGTCCGCCGGGCGTGGCGCACGGACCGTCGCCGGCCAGCTACACCGGCCCGACACCCTTCCTCACCGCCGGGGACTTCGCGCCGGTGGAGTACGCGACCGACGCGGTCCGCCCGTTCACGGGCGCCGACCTGGTCGTCGAGACGGCGACCGGCGACCGGCGGGTCTCCTGGCGCTACCAGCAGGCGGAGACCGACGGCGGTCAGCTTCGGGTGACCTTCGCCGACCCGGTGACCGGGTTGCGCGCGGCACACTGCTACCGGATCCCGGCCGGCACCGACGTGGTGGAGCGGTGGGTGGAGCTCACCAACACCGGCGAGGCTCCGCTGCGCCTGGCCCGGGCCGGCTCTGCCGGGTTCTGCGTGCCGACGCCGCACGGTGCCCGGGTGAGCTACCAGTGGGGCCAGTGGGCGCAGGAGTTCCAGCTCGCGCACCTCGACCTCGGCCACGGGCAGTTCTCCATCGGCAGCTCACAGGGGGTGCCGGGGCACAGCTTCGTACCGTGGCTCGCGGTCCAGGACCGGGCCGAACCCGACGGTCCCACCTGGGGTGTGGCGCTGGCCTGGACGGCTCGTGGCAGATCGTCGCGGAGCCGGACACCGGCGGGCTGACCCGGGTCCGGGTCGGCCGCCGTCTGGTCGACGGTGGGCTGGACCTGCCCGCGGGCGGCGGGATCACCCTGCCGGTGGTCGCCGGCGCCCACAGCGACGCCGGGCTGGCCGGACTGGCCCAGGCCTGGCACCGCTACCAGCGGCAGCTCGCCGGCGACCGGCTCGACCGGGCCCGGCCGGTGCTCTACAACTCGTGGGAGGCGACCGAGTTCGCCGTCGACGCCGACAACCAGCTGGCGCTGGCCCGGATCGCGGCGGAGCTCGGCGTGGAGACCTTCGTCGTCGACGACGGCTGGTTCATCGGGCGGCACGACGACCGTGGCGGGCTGGGCGACTGGACCCCGGACCCGGTCAAGTTCCCGGCCGGTTTCGACGCCTTCATCGCCCAGATCCGCGCCCTCGGCCTCACCTTCGGGCTCTGGGTCGAACCGGAGTCGATCAGCCCGGCGTCGCGCCTGTACGCCGAGCATCCCGACTGGGTCTACGCGATCGACGACCGGCCGATCACCCCGATCCGCAACCAGTACCTGCTCGACCTCGGCCGCCCCGAGGCCGCCGAGTTCGTCCACTCCACGCTGGACGGCCTGCTCCGCCGGCACGACATCGGGTATCTGAAGTGGGACTTCAACCGGCCGCGCACCGAGTCCGGCCGGCCCGGCGCGGCCACCCGGCTGGACCTCGACGGCGCCCACGTCGCCAACGTGCACCGGATCTACGCCGCCCTGCGGCGGGACCACCCGCACGTGACGATCGAGGCGTGCGCCGCTGGCGGCGCCCGTACCGACCTCGCCATGGCCGCCCACGCGGACGTCTTCTGGCCGAGTGACAACACCGGACCGCTGGACCGGCTCGCCATCCAGCACGGCTTCCTGCACGCCAACGCCCCGCACCTGCTCTCTTCGTGGGTGACCGACGCGGTCGGGCTGTTCGACCAGCGGCCCCGCTCGCTGGCGTTCCGGTTCGTGCTCGCGATGGCCGGCGTGCTCGGCATCGGTGCGGACATCCGGCACTGGACGCCCCGACAGCGGGCCGAGGCGGCCAGCTGGATCGGCCGGTACAAGCAGATCCGCGAGGTGATCACGCACGGCGAGGTGCACCTGATCGGCGGGCCCGACCAGCCGCGCTGCGCCGTGCAGTACACCGCGCCGGACGGCGAAAGCGTCGTCGTCCTCGCCTGGCACACCGGCCGGCTCGACGGCCATGGCCTGCTGCCGTCCCGGCCGGTCCGGCTGCCGCTGCGCGGCCTGGCTACCGACGACACCTGGCGGCACGGCGACAACACCTACTCCGGCAGCCACCTCACCGCCGTCGGCCTGCCGGTGCGGTGGACCGCGGACCACGACGCGGAACTGTTCGTCCTGCGCCGAGCCTGACGGCCCATTGGCCGGGCCGGGAACCGCAACCACCTGATCCGATCGGTGACCCCGCCGCCCCACGCTCTCGGCGTCGGGCGGCGGGCCTGCCGGGCCACACCCCGCGGACCTGCCGGAGCGGGGACCTGCGGGACGATCACGCGTAGGCCCGCCCCCGCCGGCCGAAGCGCGCCCTGAACCGGTGCCGGAACGGCACGTGTGTACCGGGCGGCGATGGTGTCGCCGGGGGGTCCAGAGCCGCCGCTCGTGGCAGCGACGTGAGCACGGACCGGGAGGCCTCGTTCCCGCGGGTGATCGACCTGGAGAAAGCAGTCGCACCCAGATGAGGTCACCTGGGTGCGACTGTTTCCGGTTCAGCAGGTGGCGTTCAGGCCGGCCCAGTTGGCCCGGTCGTTGTAGCCCCCGTCGCCCGCGTCCCCGACCACCAGGTCGAGCACCCGGACGCCGGTCAGGTCGACGTCGACCTGACGGATGTCGTCACGGGTCAGCACGCCGGTGTCGAACAGCACCTGGCCGTCGCCGATCACCTGGAAGGTCGCGGTCGCCCCCTCCGGTCCGACGTTGCGCACCGCGTCGTCCAGACCGACGACCGCGGTCAGCCGGCTGCACTCCTTGCCGACGTAGTACCGGACCGTGGACGGCGAGGCTACGCCGATGCCGATCGGGTACACCTGGCCGAGCATGCTGATCGGCGACCAACCACCGACACTGAGGTCGACCGTCGGGCTCATCCAGCCGCTGGTGGCGCTGACCCACTGGTGATGCGACAACACCACCTCGCCGTCCGGCGCGCCGGCGCCACCACCACCGCCGAGACCGTCGTCTGCCGCAGCCGTCCGTGCCCGAGCACCTCGTAGGACGTGGTGGCGGTCAGGGACGCGGCACCGGGTTCGGCCGAGGGCGGCAGCGCCACCGCAAAGGCGAAGGTGGCGGCGCGGCCGGGAAGCAGTTCGCTCGGCGCCTTGCTCAACGGGCGGACCGTCCAGCCGGCGGGCGTTGCCAATCCGACCTGCGGCGCGAACACCGGCCGCAGCCCGTCGTTGCGGACGACCACCTCGACCCGCGCCTCGTCGCCACCGGCGACCATCGGCACGTAGCCGTCCGGCACCGGGTCGCGCGACCCGCGTCACCTGCGGCAGGCCGGCGGTCACGTGCGGCACACCCGGTACGCCCGCGGCCGGGCCGACCCGGAACAATGCGGCGCCGTGGGCCGGAACAGCGGCGCTGATCGTGCCGGCGCTCTCGGTGATCTGATCGGTCCAGGCGTTCTCGACGGTGAACCGCGCCCCGGACAGGCCGACCGAGGCGGCCGTCGTGGTCAGCACCTTCGGGCTCTCGCCGCGGTTGAGCAGCACCACGGCCCGGTCGCCGTCGGCCAGGCGCTTCACCCACGTCTCCGTGGTGCCCGCCGGGCGACCCGGACGGCCTGGACACCGGCGGCGTCCTGGTTGATCGCCAGCATGTCGGGGTCGGTGAGGATGTCGACGGAGGTCTGGCTCAGCTTGCGTACGTCGCTACCGATCACCAGCGGCGCCGCGGCCGCCGCCCACAGAGTCATCTGGGTCCGGAACTCCTCGTCGGTCATCCCGAGTCCCGGGGCGAGGTAGTCCGGGTCGTTGTAGTGGCCGGCCCGGCAACCTCAGGATGCCGCGCGTTCGCGTCGTAGTTGCGCAGCACGTCCTTGAACTTGATGTCCCCGACGAAGCCCACGTCGGTGTAGGTCCGCCAGGACTGCGCGATCTCCGGTGCGTACGTCCAGGAGTACGTCGACTGCTGCTCCTCCGGGTACATGCCCCAGTCGGGCGAGGTCACCGGGTTGCACAGGTTGAAGATGATCGGACGGCCGCTGGCGTTGTTCCGCAGCGCCCGGGCGAACTCGGTGTAGACGGTCTTCGGGTCGAGGTTCGCGGCGATTCCGCAGAGGAAGTCCACCTTCACCGCGTCGAACTCCCAGGCGGCGAACTGGTCCGCATCGCGCTGGTAGTAGCCGCCGCTGCCGAGTCCGCACTTGCCGGGAATGTACGGTCCGGCGTCGGTGTAGATGCCCGCCCTCAGGCCCTTGGCGTGGATGTAGTCAACCAGCGGCTTCAACCCGTTCGGGAAACGGGTCCGGTCGGCCTGCAGGTCGCCGGCGGCCGTCCGCGGCTCCGGGTCCTGCCAGCCGCCGTCGAGCCAGACGATGTCGTAGCCGGCCCGAGCCAGGCCGCGGGAGACCAGGGCGTCGGCGACCTCCTTCACCGACTCCGCGAAGAAGTTGCCGCCGAGGCCGAAGTAGGTGTTCCAGCCCTGGTACGGCGTCGGGCTGAGCAGCTGCTGAGCTGCTGACTCCGCGCCACCGACAGTGCCGGCCGCCGGGCCGGCGTGAGCGGGTGTGGATGCGGTCAAGAGACTAACCGTGACGGCGAGCAGGGCGGTGGGTACAAGTCGTTTCACATCGGATTCCTTCGCTGCCGAGGAATGGGGGGGCGCCGCGTCGAGCTCCGTGCCGGCCACCTTCTGGACCTGCTCGTGCTCCGGCTGGACCTCGCCTCCGTGCCGCTGGGCGGCCAGCCCACCGGCACGGAAAGCCTGGAGCGGCACCGCGCGATCTGCGGCCGGTGCCGCGCGCGCGACGGTCCTGCTCGAGTCGGACACCTTCAGCGGGAGGCTGGAAATGTCTGACGTGGAGGTGACGCAGCCGTCGATGAGGGTCGCGGCGACCGGACACTCCGAGTCCGTTGCGGACGGCCCCCGATCGGCTGCCAGACCAGTCATGCCCGTGCTCCTGAGGTTTGTTTCCGGGATCTTGCCCCTGGCTACCGCAAGCTGTCAATATTAATTCCTAAATTATTATTTCTCTGCCGCCTGAGCCCCGTCCACATCCGACCCATGACCCCCCATGACCAGGTGGGGAGGACCGTAGGGCGGCGAAGACAGAGACAGAACCCAGGGAGGGAAGCGGGGCGAAGTGTGCGTGCGGGTGGTCTTCGGCTGCCAGGCGACTGGTGGCGAGGGTCGCCAGCAGCGCGCAGTGATTTCGGCAGGGCACGCCCCAGGACCAGCAGGGCCTCACCGAGATCGCCACGCCGTTGTTGCAGCTCTCCCCGCCACCGCGATCAAACACGCGGTCGCTGCCGGCAGTGGCCGGCCATGCTCAGCTCGCTGGCCGTCACCGCCGAGCTGACCGCCGCGACACTCGTCGCCGTACCCTTCGTGGGGCTGCCGCTGCGCCGCGACCCGCGTGCAGTCTGGGCGGCCGGGCTACAGCTCACGGGGCCCGCCCGGGATCTGTTCGCCCTCGCCACCTGACCGGCCCCGGCCCGCGCCGGTGGCGCCGACGCGTACGCCTTACCGGGTCCGGCTCAGCACCGGCGCAGACGGAGTCGGTTCCGGCCTGCCGGTGTGGCCCGGCGCGGAGCCGGGTCACGCCGGGCCGGATCGGAATGGGCGGGTCGGGCCGCCGCCGGCGGTATGACGGCGGCTGGCCCTGGCGGCGTGGTCAGGACGGGTTGTCGCCGTGGGTCAGGGTCTCCCAGGCGACGAAGAGGTTGTTGCTGCCGGCGGGGCGCTGCTGCATGGTCAGGGTCTGGGTGTTGGCCATCGCGTAACCGAGGCGGTTGGCCATCGCGTTGTAGCCGACCTCGGTGATCGGCCCGAGACCCCGGTTGAGACTGCGCCGCAGAGCCAGGAGGGTGCCGGCTCGCCGAGCTGGTACTTCGAGTGGAAGCCAAGGGCGTGCCGCAACCGCTCACCGACCTGCGGATACAGGTCCCGTCCCTGAATCCGGGAGGTCTCCGCAATGTGCGAGATGGCGGAGATCCCGTAGCCGGTGTGGGTGAAGTCGCGGCAGGTCTCCTGGGCGAGGCCGGCGACGAAGGTCGACTGGCCGTGCCAGTAGTTAATGATCTCGCTGCTGGTGTCCAGCCCGCTGCCAGGCACCGTGTACGGCAGGGTGCCGTCACTGGGCAGGTAGATGAAGGCCCGGGTGCGGTTGAGGTAGCGGGTGACCGCCGCGTCGTAGCTGGCCTGGTCATCCAGGAAGACAGAGATGCCGACCGCGGCCTCCATCATGCTCAGCTCCCAGTTGCCGTTGCTGTTGGAGCCGTTGCGGACCACCGGCAGGTAGACGTTGCGCAGCATGGTGGTGAACCGGGTGGCGTTGGGCCAACTGCCGTACGTGTACCGGATGATCTCCGCGGCCCGGGGCCAGACCGAACCCGCCCAGCCGGTCTGCAACGGGGCGTTGCTGCCGGTGTGTGAAGTGATCGTCGCCGACCAGGCGTCCATGATCTGTATCGACTTCTGGGCGTACCGGCCGTCCCCGGTGAGGTACCAGGCGAGCGCGGTGGTGTATGCGGCGATGGCGTCTTCGCGCTCGTCGGTGCAGCCGTAGTTGGGGTTGGAGTAGGAGCCACACTCGACGACCGAGCGGGGCGCCGGGTTTCGCGACAGGTTGGCGTACCAGCTACTCATCATCTGGTTGTAGGCCGAGGCCCAGGGCTGCGCGCCGGCCTGCACCCGGGACCGGACGAAGTCGAGCTGGCTGCGGCTGACCAGTACCCCGGGGTGCGTGAACCCGCCCGAGGGGGGTGGGGTGCCATCGCCGGTGGGCAGCGTCCAGCTCTGGTTGGCGGCGCCGGTACAGGTCCAGATCTGCAGCGAGGTGCCGTCGGCCGAGCTCGGGCCGGTCGCGTCGAGGCACTTGCCGGAGGCCGGGTTCATCAATTGTCCGCTCGCGTACGACCACTGCTGTGCGCCGGTGCCGTTGCAGTCGTAGATCTGCACCTTGGCGCCGTTGGCGGTGCCGGCTGCGGCCACGTCGAGGCACTTGCCGAGCGCCCGCATCGTGCCGTCGTCGGCGACGGTCCACTGTTGCGCCGCAGTGCCGTTGCAGGTGAAGAGCTGCACCTGGGTGCCGTTGGCCGGGTTCGCCCCGGCGACGTCGACACACTTGCCGCCATACCCGGTGATGGCCCCCACGACGGCCGCGGATGCCGCGGGCATGCTGACCGTCAGGCTCGCGGGTATGACGAGCGTGGCCGCGGCGAGCGCCGCGGCCAACCGGATGCGGGGCCGAGAGGAAGCGGCCCCGGCCAATTGTCGCGCCATGTCCTGGTCCTTTCCGTGCAGAGCGGTCGATGCGGGACGGTCCGCCGAGGCGGCAGGCTGGTCACCGGGTTGGGCCGTAGCGGGTTGGCCCGTCGGTCGGTGGCGGGAGCTCGGCCGAGACTGCGGAGCAAGCTGTTAAGGAAGTTAATTATTGCGATAGAGTCGATCAATATCAATGTCTGGAGCGAGGGCATCCGCCATGGATGGGCTGCCGCGAAGCGCCTTGGGGCGGGATGCGGCTGCCTCGATCGCGGAGTCGTTGCCGTCGTTCCCGCCGCCGATCGCGATCGACACCTTGACGTTGTTGCCGGGGGCCTTCCCATTGTCGGGGGCTGCGCCGTACCGCCCGGCCGGCGCTGGATCGACCAGTCGCCGGGCCGGGCGTACTCGCCCACCGCCTGCTGCATGACGGTGAGACGGTGATGGGGATGCTGGTCGACCGTCGCGACGAGCTGGGCCGCGCACGCAGACCATCAACCGGTGCACCGGCTGCTGCTGGAGCTGTTCCCAGGCGGGGCAAAGCAGTTTCTGCCCGCACGGCAGGCACGTGCGCGACCATCAGACCCAGGGACATCGTGGGCAAAACCAGACGCCGCCTCGCCGTCGAGCCCATGGTGAACTCGAGGGCATCGACAAGAGAAACAAGGCCGCGGAGAAGGACCTCAAGGAGCTGGTGGTCGCCCGCAACTCCGCCCTGATGGACCTGCACGCGATCGGCCCCTCAGGCGCAGCCCGGCTGCTGGCAGACGTCGGGACCCTGCACATCATGGCCGTGGTCCAGCTGCGCAACCGCACCGAAGGGCGCGTACGGGGCACCGCGAAGGGATCCGCGGGAAGGAAGCAGCGGTAGCCCGGCAGCGGCTGCGGATCGTCGAGTACCACTTGTTGCAGGCAACCGGCGGGCGCCAGACCGTCCGGCCGGTCGCTGACCCGCATGCCCGGCAAAGCTCCACCGCTACCGACCGCCGCGGCCGGCGGCGCGAGCGGATGCGTCGGGCCATCCACTAACGTCCGGGGTTGTGGCAGCCAAAGCAGCGGGAGCGTTCCGTCGGACGGCGATCGAGCGATCAGACCAGCGCGTCGCATGGGAACGGACGGACCAAGCCTTCTTCGCTGCCGGAGCGTGTCACATCCTCGCCTGGGTCTGCCGAGATTCCTACCCAGACCGGCCGATCGAGATAGCGGCCTTGCGCTTCGCGGGCGACCGGCAGGTCTTTCACACCTACGCGATCTGGGATGGCTGGGCGCTCGACCACTCGGGCTGGAATCCCGAGCCGCAGTTGCTGATGGTCAACACAGACTTCGAAGGCCACCCGCTAGAGCGCATCAAGATCATGGAAAGTCTCGCCGAGTTCTGCGAGAAGCACCACCACCGCATGCCGAACCAGTATTGGCATGACCCGCTCCCCCGCGCTCGCGACTACGTGGGCCGATACATCCCACCCTGGGCCTAGCGCCTCCGGCGCACAATCGTCGGCCGGAGCAGGTGTTCACTTACTGGCCGCTGGTGACGCACCGTAACGCCTGGTCGGCGGCAGTTGCGGGTTCGACTTCGACCGCACGCAGCTGCAGGGGCAGCACCAGCTGGACATCCTGTGCTGCTTCCTGCGCAACATCAGCCGTCAGCTAGGAAAGCGGGTTCGTCTCACGCCGGAGAACACCCCAGACCGGCCCTTGATCATCTATTCACCACCGGATGATCGGTTCACCTGAACGTAGGACCGAGTCGTCATTGACCACGCCCACCGTCAGCCAGCCGATTGCGGCGGCATCAAGTGGAGCCGCGCCGGCGAGGTGATGTGGATCGACGCGAGTTTGCCGATCGCCGGGTACGGCCACAACGTCGGCGGGTACGGCGCGCGGCTCGGCCGACTCGCCGCCGACGTGTGGGAACACTTCGGCGCCGGCACCCGCCCGACCGTGCTGGACCTCGCCGCCTGGCACGCCTCGGCGCGGGTCGACCGGATCGTCGTCGCGCACGCCGACGACACCACCACGCAGGTGCCGGTCGGCCGCGGCGCGGAGGCCGTGGCCGCGGTCCGGGCGGCGGCGACCCGCGACGCCGGGGAGGGCGTGTCGCCGCTGCCCCGGGCGGCGAAGATGTTCGTCGCGACGGTGGACCAGGACCGGCTGGGGGTGCTCCTCGACGGCGAGGTGGCCGACGGCTCGACCGCCCTGCTGCTCGCAGGGCGGTCCGGGGCACCGTGGACGCTGGTGTCCGCCGCGGACCTGGCCGCCGGGCTCGTGCCGCTGTAACCGCCGGACCGGAGTCGACGCTCGGCCCGTACCGTTGGTGGGGTGGCTACCGTCGCCAGAATGTCGATCACGGCCCGTACGGTGCGGCTGCTCATGCCAGTGGCCGCGCTGCTGTTCCTGGGCCTCGCACTGCTGATCCGCGTCGTCGACGACGGGGCACTGCGGCAGTACTCCGGCACTGGGCTGTACGCGTCGATGGTCTGGGCCGGGGTGCTGTTCCTGTGGCCGCGGATGGCGCCGGTGCCGGCCGGGACGGTCGCCACCGTCTTCTGCTGGGTGGTGGAGTGCGCGCAGCTGACCGGGGTGCCGGCCGAGCTGTCGGCGCGGAGCCTGGCGGCGAGGCTGGCGCTGGGTGTGCAGTTCGACCCGGTCGACCTGGCCTGGTACCCGGCCGGCGTGGCTCCCCTGGTGGTGCTGCACCACCTGCTGCGCGCCCGGACCCGCCCCGCGTCGCGACCACCGCGCGACGTCGTCCCGCCACCGGCAGCCCTCCCGGTTGACACCCGTCCGTAGCTGCCATCGGAGCTGACCCGGCACCTCGCGGCTCACTGGTGGCAGGAGTGTCGCCCTTCCCATGCACCACGCCGTCTGGTGCGGTAGACGATGGTGTCGTTGCGGTTGCCCGGCTGCGGCTCGCTGATGGCGATGACGAGGCGGGTGCTGGCGTCGATGGCGACCTGCAGGTTCGTCGAGTAGCGGTAGTTCTTGCTCGGTGCGGCGAGACGGTGGTCCCGGGTAGGGATGAGGGTGCGTCGACGATGGCGATCTGGTCGACCGGCCGCCGGCGTACCCGGGGGCCAGGTTACGTGTACCGGGCCATCGACCAGCACGGCCAGGTCATCGACGTGCTCGTCTCCGCCCGCCGTGACGCCGCCGCAGCCCGGCGGTTCTTCCGGCGAGTACTGGCGACGGTGAAGGTGACGCCGTCCGAGGTGATCACCGACGCGGCTGCGATCCATCCCGGCGTGCTCGACGAGCTGATCCCACAGGCGTGGCACCACGTCGAGCAGTATGCGAACAATCCGATCGAATCCGACCACGGCCAGCTCAAGCACCGACTCAAACCGATGCGAGGGCTACGCAACGACCGAACAGCTCAAACAATCATCGCAGGGCATGCCTTCGTCCAGAACCTCCGCCGCGGACACTACGAACTCGCCATCGATTCCCCACCCGCCACTCGGGTGGCCGAGGCTTTCACCGAGCTGGCCCAGGCGATCTAACCAGCGCTCCCAGCGCGATTCACCGTGTCTACCGAACCGGTAATGCAACAGTCCCCGCAGGCGGGGCCGGGCGCGCACCGTGTCTCCACCCCGCACCACACCAACCGTCAAACGACCCCCGGCCAAGGGTTGCTCCACGTCATGCTCGCCGCCCTGACTCACCTCGCAACCCTAGGGACCGCGCGGCCGCTGTTGAAATCAGGAGGTCGACCGGGATGAGGTGGTTCTTCCAGGTCCCCGTCCGCGGCGGCACCCCGCGAACGGGGTTGCGAAGATAAACGATCTTCGACGACACTTCCCCCCGACCGTCCCGCCCGACACCGGCGGGCCTGACCGCGCAGGGGAGCCCATGCAGCCGTTGCACCCGGAGCCGACCTCACGGCGCCCGCTCTGGACGTGGGCCGGCGCCGCCGCGGGGCTCGCACTCGCCCTCACCATGTTCCTCAACAACAGCGGACCGCGCACCGGCGCCGCTGCGAGCCGGCCCACCACGGGCACCTTCGTGGTCTCCGGCGCGGTGGTGCTCGGCGACGGCGCGTCCTTCACCAGGGACGACCACGGCGGCTGCGCCGGCACGGGCGCCCACGCCGACGTCGTCGACGGTGCCCCGGTGCTCATCACGACCACAGGCGGGTTGGCCGCCGGGAGGCTGACCGACCCGCGCGCGCTCACCGACGGCACCTGCCGATTGTGGTTCTCCGTCCGCGGGGTGCCGACCGGGCAGGACGCCTACCTGGTCATGGTCGCCGACCGGGACCCCCGCCAGTACGCCGAACAGGAGCTGACCGGCGCGCTGGTGAGCCTGCGCATCGACTGAAACCGGTCAGAGTCAAGGGGCAACAGAGGAGAAGCCCGTTACTGGCGGCTCCGGCGACGGGCTTCATAGCTGCAAATATCGATGATGCTTGTGCTGACGGACCTGTTCGTCCCAGACCTCTTGGTCGCAGTCCGGGTCCGGCGGGACACGCGCGTCGAGCGGCCGGATCAGCACGGAGCCGGCGCCGCCGGAGTCGGTCGGCGAGCGATCCTCGGGGCTTCCTCCTGGTGAGGTCTCTCCCCGCCCTGGCTTCCAAAGTCGCGAAGGCCGCCGGTGCGGGGCGACCTCGACGTGCGTGTGTCCGAACCCCTCAACTCGTCAGGCAGAGCCGTCCAGGTTGACTACCTGGCCGTCGAGGGTATCGGTGCTGGCACCGGTGGTGCCGGGTCGCGACACGCCCCACACCACGGCCGAGATTGCCGCCTCGGTCCTGATGAAGTGATCCGTAAGGCTGTCAGGTTGCGACTGGACGGCGCCTCTGACCTCGCCGCCTTCAGCGCAGTCGCCGCGCACCTCGGCGCCAAGGGCGGCGACACCCTCTTCATCGACGACAGTCCCGTGAACGTCGCGGCCGCGCGCGCATCAGGCTGGCATGCCGTCAGATTCCACAGCCCGAGAAACTCGAGCGGGTCCTGTCCGCCAACCGCACCGGCCCACCCTGAGCGGCGTCCCGCGTCCACTGGCTTCGCGACCACCAGCACGCCGGCATGTGGTGGTCCGAATGCCTGCAGCACGCCCGGCAGAGTTCCGTCAGCGGGAGGTCGCGCCGCAGGTGCCTCGCGATGACCGTCTAGGTGGAGCAGAGCTGGGGACGCAGGGTGTTGTAGGTCCACTGTTCCCATTGCTCGGGTGACCAGCCGCGGTCACGCACGAACAGCAGGTAGAGCTCGGTGCTCAGTAGGGCGTACAGGAGATCGGCGGCGGTTTCGGTGGAGACTCCCGGGCGCGCTCCCGGCTTGGCGACCAGGGCCTTCGCGGCGGCTGTGTGCACCTCGAACCTGGGGTTCTTGCCATGTGGCCAGAGCTGCGCGACGTCAGCGTCGGTCGCGGCAGCCGTGGCGACCATCTTCGTGATCACCGCGACCCGTTCCAAGATCTCGCGGGTGCCCCGGACGTGTGCCCTTAGCTGGGCGTCGGCGGTCGCCGCTGCCAGGGCGTCACGAAACCACGGTCGGTTCATCGTCGCGACCGGCTCGTCGTCCCCGGCGATGGTCACGTCGACGAGCTCCTTCAGTAGCGACCGCTTGTTGCCGAAGACGAAGTAGATCGTCTGCACGGCCACACCCGCGCGCGCGGCGACATCCTGCATGTTGGTCGCGCCGTACCCATGGTCGACGAACAGACCACGGGCGGCCTCCAGGATGCATCTCCGGGTCTCCGCGGCCTTCTGGGTCCGCTTGTTCACTCGCTTGACATCGGTCACCGCAATAGCGTACCTCTAGAAGTCGTCACTAGTGAACGCCTCTAGCGAAAGGCTCCAGAGATGCCTGTTGTAACGATGACCCGGTTCACGATCGATCCCGCCGATGCGGAGGAGTTGCGGGTCAGGCACGCCGCACTGGTCTCCGCCGTCAGGTCGGCGGTGCCCGGACTCGCCGAGGCGCGGCTCGGGAAGCTCGATGACGAGACCTGGATCGGGATCTGGCGGTGGGAGTCCGCCGAGGGGCTCCAGACGGCCCGCGAGATCGCGCCGACCCGGCCCGAGTCGACCGCGGCGTTCGCCCTGGCCAGGGACGTCACCGTGGAGCAGATGGAGATCGTCGATGAGCGGTGACCTGTCCACGCCGACCGACGGCGTACGGACCGAACCTGCGATCGAAGCCACCGGTCTGGTCAAGGCCTTCCGCACCGCCCGCGCCGTCGACGGGGTCGACCTCGTCGTACCCACCGGCGGCGTGTTCGGCTTCCTCGGCCCGAACGGGGCAGGCAAGACCACGACCATCCGCGTACTGGCCACCCTGCTGCAACCTGACGGCGGAACCGCGCGGGTGTTCGGCCACGACGTCGTCCGCGAGGCCGACCGCGTACGCGAACGGATAAGCCTGACCGGTCAGTTCGCCTCGATCGACGAGGAGCTGACGGGATCCGAGAACCTCATGATCCTCGCCCGGCTGCTCGGCCTCGGCAGGACCCAGGCCGGGGCCCGAGCCGACGAACTGCTGGACGGCTTCGGCCTCACCGAGGCGGGCGGCCGAACCGTCAAGACGTACTCGGGAGGCATGCGCCGGCGGCTCGACATCGCCGCGAGCATCATCGTCACCCCGGATCTGCTGTTCCTCGACGAACCGACCACGGGCCTGGATCCGCGCAGCCGTAACCAGGTGTGGGACATCGTGCGGGCCCTTACCGACGAGGGCACCACGGTGCTGCTCACTACGCAGTACCTCGACGAGGCCGACCAGCTCGCCGACCGGCTCGCCGTCATCGACCACGGCCGGATCATCGCGGAGGGCACACCCGCCCAGCTCAAGGCCTCGGTGGGGGCGGGAACCGTCCAGGTCCGCGTATTCGACCCGGCCCACCGGCCCGAGGCCGAACGGCTGCTGACCGACGTCCTCGGCACCACGGTCCAGACCGGACCCGACGACGACGCGCTGTCCGCCCGTGTCGACGGTCCCGGGCGCGCCTCGCTCGCCTTGGCCGGCCTGGCCCGCGCCGGAATCGACGTCACCACGTTCGCACTCGGCCAGCCCAGCCTCGACGAGGTCTTCCTCGCCCTCACCGGGCAACCGGCGCAGGCCGGCACCGACGCCCACCAGGAGCAGGCACCATGACCACAGCATCGACCACACATCACGCGCCGGGCTCGCCCGATCGGGCCCTCCGCGACGCCCTGTCGACCCGTCCACGGCCGCCTCGGACGAGTGCCCTGTCCGCGTCACTGACGTTCGCCCGCCGGGCCTTGCTGAAGATCAAGCACGTCCCGGAACAGCTCGCGGACGCGATCATGATCCCGATCCTGTTCACGGTCATGTTCACGTACCTGTTCGGCGGAGCCATGGCCGGCTCGACCCGCGAGTACCTCCAGTTCCTCCTCCCCGGCACCATGGTCTTCGCCGTGCTGCTCATCACCGTGTACGCGGGCGTCAACCTGAAGACCGACATCACCAGTGGCGTCATCGACCGCTTCCGCTCGATGCCGATCTGGCGCCCGGCCCTCATCGTGGGCGGCCTGATCAGCGACGCCGCCCGCAACCTGCTCGCCGCAGGACTGGTCGTCGCCCTGGGACTGGCCATGGGCTTCCGGCCCGACGGCGGCGTCATCGGCGTGCTGCTGGCGATCGCCCTCGTCCTCGCGTTCGCCTTCGGCCTGTCCTGGGTCTGGGCGTCGCTCGGGCTCGTCCTGCGCACACCGAGCGCCATCAGCGCAGTGAGCTTCCTCGTCCAGTTCCCTCTCACCTTCGCCAGCAACGTCTTCGTCGACCCGCAGACCATGCCCGGTTGGCTGCGGACGTTCGTCGAGGTCAATCCGGTCAGCCTGCTCGTGGACGCGGTACGCGGCCTCATGCACGGCACGGCCCAGGCTGGTCAGATCGGCGGGGTCCTCATCGCCTCCGGCCTGCTCGTGGCGGTCTTCGGGCCGCTGACCATGCATCTGTACCGCACCCGAACCTGACCCAGCCGCCGCAGGCCATCAGTTAGGAGTACCCCATGATCAAGCGCCTGCACGTGATCGCGGCAGCGACGGGCTTCGTGACGATCCTGGCGTTCTGGCTCTCGACCGTCCTCGCGGTGCTGCTCGGGTCGCACCACCAGATCGCTGACACCAGGCAGGCCGTCGTCTGGGGACTCTTCGTCCTCGTCCCCGCACTGGGGATCGCCGGGCTGACCGGATCCGCGACGGCCGGCAGCGCGACCAACCCCGGGATCGTCGCCAAGAAGCGCCGCATGCTGTTCATCGCGGGTATCGGGCTGTTGGTCCTGGTCCCCGCCGCGCTCTACCTCGACGGACTCGCATCACGTGGTGAGTTCGGCACGCTCTTCTACACGGTGCAGGCGGTCGAGTTGGCCGCCGGCGCGATCAACCTCGCGCTGATGTCATTCAACATTCGAGACGGTCGGCGGCTGGCGTCGGCAACCTCGAGCGTCGAGGTCCACCGGACCGACCGTTCCATCCGTACCTGACCGCAGCTCGGACAGGACCATCTGCCCAGCCGCCGGCCGCAAGCCGCCGGTGGTTCACGCCCGGAAGGTGAACTATGCATTTCGTCATGAACCCCATCGGCACTGTGCGCAACGACCGCACGGACAGCGCAGTGACAGACCATTGGGGAGCGGTGACCAGCACCATCGTCGTCGACGAACGGTTCGGTGACGAATGCCTGCTCGGCCTGGCCGACTTCTCCCACGTCGACGTCTTCTTCGTGTTCGACCGGACGACGGAACGGCCGGACTACCGGCCGCGGCGACCACGCGGCCGGGCCGATCTGCCGGAAGTAGGGATGTTCGCGGATCGCGGACCGCGGCGTCCCAACCGCCTCGGCATGACCACCTGCCGGATCACCTCCGTGAACAGCCGGGAACTCGAGGTGCTCGGACTCGACGCGATATCGGGCACACCGGTCATCGACATCAAACCCACCATGATCGAATTCCAGCCCACCGACGTTCGGCAGCCGCAATGGGTCGGTCGGCTCATGGCCGAATACTTCCTGCCGTAATCTCGCGCTACCACCGACATCCGGAGCTGGCGCAGGTCATTCTCGCCCTTGTTGCGGTCCTGCGACGGCGGGCGCCGCCCCAATCAGCTCGTGACCCTCAGCAGGGCCCGCGGCTGCGCCGCCGGCCCATGGTCGGACGCGTCTCATGGTGACCTCGCCTTCCGGGATGGTGGCGGTGTCAGGCCCGGGACGACGGAGAGCCGGGGGCCGGCGGCGGGCGGCGGGCGGCGGGCCGGGCAGGCTGAGCAGGATGTGCCAGGTGGCGTCGTCGACCACGGCGACCCGCACCGCGTCGCGATCCCGGTCGACCAGCGGCACGGCGAACACCGCCGTCACCAGGCGGCCCTGGTAGCGCGCGGCGTGCCCGACGAAGCGCCAGTCGCCGTCGTCCCAGTGCTCCCGCACGTCGGAGCGGAGCAGCGGCGCCACCCGTCGGTAGGCGTCGCTGAGCTGGAGTTGCTGCACGGTGGCGAGCAGCGGGACACCGGTGCCGCCGCGCAGCGGGTGGGTCAGCCGGGCGCGCAGCCGGCGTAGCGGCAACAGCCAGGACGGGTCCAGCTCCGGGGAGAGCGACACCATCACCGCCAGCTCGACGAGCAGCACGGCGGCGCCGGCCACCGGCTGCCCGGCCAGCGCGGGCAGCCACCCGCCGGTGGCCAGCCCGGCCAGTCCGCCCGCCGCCACCAGCAGCCCTGACCGGGCCAGGCTACGGCCGGAGACCGGGGTCGCCCGGGCGCTCAGGCAGCCGCAGGACGAGGTCGGGGCGGCCCGCCGGGCGTACCCGAGGTAGGCGACGAAGACGACGGTCAGCACCGTCGCGGCCACCGCCTCCACCCGCAGTACGGGCGGCAGCAGGAGCAGCTCGCTGAGGGTCAGTTCGACGCCACCCAGCAGCCGGTACGCGGGCAGCACGCGGTGCTGCGGGCGACGCTCCGGGCGGCACGCGGATGCGCGGGTACGCACCGCCCGGGGGCCTGCCGCCAGGCGGCGGCGTAGACGGTGGCAATGTCGATCTCGTTGGTGTCCGGATGCCAGGCGCCGAGCACCTGGACGTGCCGGCCGACCCGCAGCAACGACAGGTCGCTGACCGCCGGGGTGCCGTTGTAGACCGCGGCGGACCGGTCCGGCGTTCCTGTAGCAAACTTTCTTGACCATTCATCGATGTGTAGCTAAGTTTCAGTCAACCGGACTGAGAGGTCATCGTCTATGAAGGCCCGACTCGTCATCGCGACCGTCCTGGTGGCCACCCTGGCGACCACCCTCACGCCGCTCCCCGTCCAGGCCTCCGCCGCGCTTGTGCGCCCGCCCGCTGCCGAGCACGGCTGGGTCACCTCGACGTTGCGGCACATGAGCCTGGCGCAAAAGGTCGGCCAGCTCTTCTCCACGTACGTCTACGGCAGCGACGCCACCGAACCCACAGCCGCCGACCGCGTCGCCAACCGTGCGACGTTCGGCGTCGAGACGCCGGCCGAGGTCATCGACCGGTTCCACCTCGGCGGCGTCTGCTACTTCTCCTGGTCCCACAACCTGGACAGTCCCAGCCAGATCGCCACCCTCTCCAACGGGCTCCAGCGGGCCGCCCTCGGCGATGGCAGCAAGGGTCGGGTGCCCCTGCTCATCTCCACCGACCAGGAGCAGGGCGTGGTGCTGCGGATGCCCGCACCCGCCGCGCAGTTCCCCGGGTCGATGGCCCTGGGCGCCGCGCGGTCGCCCGGGGCCGCGCAGACGGCGGCGGAGATCACCGGGCGCGAGCTACGCGCGGCCGGCATCCACCAGCCGTACGCGCCGATCGCCGATGTCAACGTCAATCCGGCAAACCCGGTGATCGGAGTACGGTCCTTCGGCGCCGATCCCACCCTGGTGGCCGAGCTGACCGCCGCCCAGGTCACCGGGTTCCAGGACGGTGCCGGCGTGACCGCGGTGGCGAAGCACTTCCCCGGCCACGGTGACACCGAAAATGACAGCCACACCAACCTGCCGGTCATCAACCACAGCCGACAGGAGTGGGACCGCATCGACGCGCCGCCGTTCCGGCAGGCGATCAGCGCGGGCGTCGAATCGATCATGACCGCCCACATCGTGGTGCCCGCGCTCGATCCCTCCGGCGACCCGGCGACGTTGTCGCCGAGGATCCTCACCGACGTGCTGCGCGGCGAACTCGGCTTTCGCGGAGTCATCGTCACCGATGCGCTCAACATGGCCGGTGTGCGGCAGAAGTACGGTGACGACCGGGTGCCCGTGCTGGCGCTCAAGGCCGGCGCGGACCAGCTCCTGATGCCGCCGGACCTGCGGCTGGCCCGAGACGCGGTGCTGCGGGCCGTCTCCACCGGCGAGCTGACCGAGGGGCGCATCGACGAGTCGGTCCGGCGGATCCTCGCGATGAAGTACCGGCAGGGCCTGGCCCGGTCGCCGCTGGTCGACGTCGACGAGGCGGTACGCACGATCGGGGCGCCGCAGCACCTGGCCGCCGTGGCCCGGGTCACCGACCCGACCCTCACCGCGGTCCGCAACGACGCCGGGCTGCTGCCGCTTGCCCACACGGACCGGTCGGTGCTGGTCACCGGTTGGAACAGCGCCGCCTTCGCTCCGGTCGCGACGTCGCCGACGGGTTCACCGCCCGCGGCGCCCGAGCCACCGCCCGACCCGCGACCCTCCCGTCCGACCCCGTGATCACCGCGACCGCTGCCGAGGCAGCCAAGCACGATCTCACCGTCGTACTGGTCAACAAGGCGTGGGACACCATCGTCACCGACCCGCGCGGCACCCAGCAACGTCTCGTCGCAGCGCTGGTCGCCACCGGGAAGCCCGTGGTGGTGGTGGCGGTCCGCGACCCCTACGACATCGCGTACCTGCCGGGGGTGACCACCTACCTGGCGACCTATTCGTACACCCGGGCGGCGATGGACGCTCTCGTCCGCTCGCTGCACGGCGAGCTGTCTCCCCGCGGACGGCTGCCCGTCACGATTCCCACGGCCGAGGGCGCGGGCACCGTGCTCTACCCCTACGGCCACGGCCTGACCTGGTAGGAGGAACCATGCAGCGGAGTGCCGTCGCCACCGCGGTCCGCACGAAACCGCTCCGAACCGTCGCGCTCGTTGCGGCCGTGGCCGTTCTGGTCACCTCCGTGCCGGCCACGGCCGCGGCTGCGCAGCCCCCGGCCGACTCCGGACCGCCGGCCGTCACCCCTGCCGACATCCAGTTCCGGAACGACACGCTGCGACGCGGCAGCGCCCGCGAGGTCGGCCTGCTCCCCGAGCACGTGGACCGCATGCCCGCCGACCTGGCGGCGTATCTCCAGCCGACCCCCGACCATCCCGGCTACCCCGCGTACGCGGGTGCCGTGGTCCTGGCGGCCAAGGACGGCGTTATCGTGCAGCACGCCGCGGTGGGCACGGCGGTGCGGTACGCCGCCGCCGGGCCGCCGCCCGGGCTGGTCGGGGTGGAGCTCCCCGCCGACCAGCAGATCCCCATGCGGCCCGACACGATCTTCGACCTGGCGTCGGTGTCGAAGCTGTTCACCACCATCGTGACGATGCAGCAGGTCGAGCGGGGGCGGGTGGAGCTGGACGCGCCCGTCGCCCGGTACCTCCCGGAGTTCGCGGCCGGCGGCAAGGCGGCGGTCACCGTACGGATGCTGCTCACCCACACCTCAGGCCTACCCGCCTTTGCGCCGCTGTGGAGCAGGTACCCGACGCAGGCCGAGCGGTTCGCCGCCGCGCTCGCCACGCCGCTGTCCCCCGGGGCGACGCCCGGTACCCGGTACGTGTACTCCGACCTCGGGCTGATCGCGCTCGGCGTGCTGGCGGAACGGATGACCGGCCGGCCGTTGGCCGAGCTGGTCCGCGACGGCGTCACCGCACCGCTGGGCATGAGTGACACCGGCTACAACCCGGGACCGGAGCGGCGGACGCGGATCGCCGCGACCGAGTACCAGCCGTACGCCGGGCGCGGCATGGTCTGGGGTGAGGTGCACGACGAGAACGCCTGGTCACTCGGCGGTGTGGCTGGGCACGCGGGAGCCTTCTCGACCGCGGCGGACCTCGCCGTGCTCTGTCAGGCGTTACTGAACGGCGGCGAGTACCGCGGGCGACGGATCCTGCGGGAGGACACGGTGCGGGCGATGCTGGTCAACTACAACGCGCCGCTGGAGCCGGCCTATCCGGAGAGCGATCGCGGACTGGGCTTCGAGCTCAACAAGCACTGGTACATGATGGGGCTCTCCTCCCCCGTGGCGTTCGGGCACACCGGCTTCACCGGCACGTCGATCGTCGTCGACCCGCTCTCCCACTCGTTCGTCATCCTGCTCAGCAACCGGGTACACCCCGACCGCGGCTGGGGCAGCAACAACGTCGCCCGGCGCGCCGTCGCGCGCGACCTCGCCGAAGCGATGCCGGTACGACCCCGGTCGCGGGACGCCTGGCGGGCCGACCCCCGCGACCTCGCGACGGGCACCCTCACCGCACCGCTGCGCCGGGCGGCGCGGGGCGGCTCGGCCAGTTTCCTGCTCTGGTACGACACCGAGCCGCGCTACGACAGCGCCCGGTTCGAGGTCTCCACTGACGGTGGCTCGACCTGGGCTCCCGAGCGGATGCTGCTGCGACATGGGAACCACCAGTGGACCAGCGACGGCACGGTCACCGGTTATGGCGGCCGGGTCTGGTGGCAGGTGTCGGTCGAGCTGCCCAATCAGGCTACCCACCTGAGATGGAGCAGCAGCACCGATGGCTCCGGCCAGGGTCGAGGGGTCTACGTCGACCAGATCGTCGCGACGGACCGGGACGGGCTGCTCTTCCACGGCGAGGGCGGCGACGCCTCCCGACTCGTCGCCCACGGTTGGTCCCCCGCCCGCGCCTGACCGGACGGCCGGGATCGTCGGATCGCCCCGCCTGATCCTCGGCAGCGACGGGCGCACGCCCGAACGGTACCCTGCCGACCAGCAGCGGCGTGTGCCCCAGTGCAGCGGCCGGCAGAGTACCGGTTCCGGCCATTCCAGGCGTAGCGGGCCGATCACCGTCCCGGCCAGACGTTGCGACAGCCGCTTGATGGGAGGCTCTGATGACCACTGCTGGCGCCGAACTCGACCAGCACTACGCCGTAGCGCCCGGGGACGTCGAGCGCTATGCCGCGAACGGCTTCGTGAAGCTGCGGGGCGTTCTCAGCCCTGACCTCGTCGCACATTACGAGCCGGAGATCACCGCGCAGGTGATCCGGCTCAACAGCCAGCACCTGCCGTTGGCCGAGCGCGACACGTACAGCCGGGCCTTCCTGCAGGTGGTGAACCTGTGGCGGCACAGCGACGTGGTGCGGGACTTCGTCTTCTCCCGGCGGCTGGCCGGGATGGCTGCCCAGTTGCTCGGGGTGCCGGCTGTGCGGCTCTATCACGACCAGGCGCTCTACAAGGAGGCCGGCGGCGGCTTCACGCCATGGCATGTGGACCAGCACTACTGGCCGCTCTCCACCGACCGTACGGTGACGGCCTGGGTGCCGCTGCAGGACACGCCGGCGGAGTTGGGGCCGCTGACCTTCGCGGCCGGCAGCCACCGGTCCGGTTACGGTCAGCCACTGGAGATCAGCGACGAGTCAGAGGCTCAGCTCGACGCCTTCGTGGCGGCCGGCGGCTTTCCGATCGACGATTCGCCATACGCGCTGGGCGACGTCAGCTTCCACGCGGGTTGGACCATCCACCGGGCGCCCGGCAACCGCGGCGACATCCCACGCCGGGTGATGACCATCATCTACATGGACGCGGCCCTCGAGGTGGCGCAGCCAGCCAACCGCTTCCAGCACGCGGACTGGGCGGCTTTTCTGGACAGTCGACCGGCCGGCAGCGTGGCCAGCGGGCCGCTCAACCCGATGCTCTGGTCCGCCGATTGAGCTGGCGCCGGCGATCGCGCCCTGTCGCAGGTACAGCACGGGTGGGTGGTCGAATCTCGCGCTGGCGGGAAGAACCGGCGGGACGCCCTGCGACGGTGGTGGAGGCGTTTGCGGTTCGGGTCGGCCCACTCGATCCGGCGGCGGGCAGCTGGACCGGCCCGAGCCGCTGCGCTACGTGCAGGTGGAGCCGACGGTGGTGGCTGAGATCGAAGTGGACACCGCCTTCGAGCGCCGGCGGAAGGCGCCACCGGGTCTGGTTCCTGCGTCCGCGGCTGGACCTGTCGGTGCACGACGTGCCGCTGCTGCTCGGCGAGGACGCCGACCCGCCCTGGGATGCCGCGGCCGGAGCGTGACGTGGCGGGTGCCTCATCGTCGGACGGTGGGTCGGTCGATTGGATGTTGCCCCAGGCAACCGGCGTCTGTGTCAGGACTGCCGGGGGAGGGCGTCTGTGGGGACGCTGTGAGAGCGTTCCTGGTATTGCGCTCAGTACGGGGCAGCGCGACACCAGACCTGGGAGACCTCCACACCCATGACCACCCCCTACGACCCTGCCCAGAACCAGCCCGGTCAGCAGCCGATGCCGCCGACCGCCCAGTTCCCGCAGGTCCCCGCCGGCCAGTTCCCGCCACCGCCCGGCCAGTACCCACCGCCACCTCCCGGCCAGTTCCCGCCGCCTCCCGCCGCCAAGAAGCGTCCCTCCTGGCTGCTTCCGACCCTCATCGGCGTCGGTGTGTTCGTGGTGCTGTGCTGCGGCGGCTCGATGGTGATCGGCCTGACCAGCGACGACAAGAAGAGCGACGGCGTCTCCGCCAGCAAGGAGATCCCCGCCGTCAACCCCAGCACCTCAGCCCCGAGCGTGGCGGCCCCGGCCCCGACGACGAGCTCCGCGGCGCCCGCGCCGGCGAAGACCACCGCCGCCCCGGCGCCGGCAAAGCCGAAGACCTTCGGCATCGGCGACAAGGTGCGCGGCGGCGACTTCGAGTTCACCGTCAACAGCGTGAAGTGCGGGATCTCCCAGGTCGGCAGCAGCTACTTCAACCACAAGGCGCAGGGCACGTTCTGCCGGGTCGGCGTGACCGCCAAGAACGTCACCAAGAGCGCGAAGCTGTTCCACGCCGACGGCACCATCACCGCACAGGACGCCTCCGGCCGGGAGTACGACGTCGACGGAGAGGCCGCCATCTACGGCAACGATGACGCCAAGGGCTTCCTCGACGAGATCAACCCGGGCAACTCGGTGAAGGCGAACGTCTACTTCGATGTGCCCAAGGGCACGAAGCTGAAGACGATCACCTTCGACGCCGGCCTGTTCACCCTGGCCGAGGACGCCGTCGTCACCCTGTGACCGGCCCCCAGCCGCGAAATGCGTGACTGGCGAAAACAGCGACAGGCCCGGAGAACCTCCGGGCCTGTCGCTGACAGCGGCGACCCTACTGGGGCTGACAGTCAAGGAAACGTTTGTCCATGGTGAGCTGCTGGACCTTCGCCATCGCCTTACGAATGCCGGCCTTGATCGGCTTCTCCAGGACGTCGTAGCTCTCCCAGAAGCTATTGGCGAAGGCGAGCTGAGGCACGAGGAGCCTCCGACGGGCGGCGCGAAGCAGTGTGGGTGTGACCGAGCAGGCGCGGTGAGAACTCAGATCTCGGGATGTACCGCCTGTCGGTGGAGCCAACCCGCTCCCACCGACGTTTCGCGCACACAATCACCGCTTGGGCGTGTAACCAAGTAGGACCCGGTGGGACTCCCGACCCGAGGGGCGGGGCGTCAGCCGATGCGGTACTGGTCGCCGTACACGGCGAAAACCAGCGGCGTGTTCAGGTCGAAGTTGCCATTGTTGAGGAAGACCCGCTGGGCGGTGTCGACGCGGGAGGTGTCCGAGTGGGCCGCCTCCTTCCTCATCTCGGCGACCCGTTCGTCGAGAAAGGCGTGCAGCCAGGTCCGCTCGTCGCCACCCTGAGCCGGCGGCTTTGCCCGGGCGAGGGCGCGGCTGCGGATCCCCCGCATGCCCTCGTAGCCGTGCATCACCGCCGCGTCGTAGTAGGCGAACTGACCCAGTGCCCGTACCCCGTCGGCCTTGCCGTCGCGTACAGAAGGGTTGAAGTACACCCGGTCCCGCTCGGCCTCCTGGGCGGCCCGGAACACCGGGTCGGCGGCGGCGGTCCGCCAGTCGCGGGGGAAGTACGGGTCGAGGCCGGCGTGCGAGTCACTGCCGTTGACGGCGCGCAGCGCCGGCAGGTACCCCGCCAACACGTTGCCCGGCTTGGTCGTCGTGTAAGCCTGCACCAGTTCGAGCATGTCGCCCGTGCCGGAGCAGAAGCCGATGATGCCAGCGGTGTAGCCACGCCCGTCGCCGATGTCCTCGATGTAGGAGAACTGCGCACTCCAGTCGAGCGAGGAGTTCTCCGCCGCCGAGACGAGCTGCATGGCGATGTCCTTCTTCGCCGGGTCGTCGAGGGGGGCGCCGGCCGGCGCGGACGGGCTGGGCGTGGCGCCACCGGGCAGGATCCAGCGCTGGTTGGCGTTGCCGGAGCAGCTCCAGATCTGCAAGCGGGTGCCGTTGGCCGTGCTCCCGCCCGTGGCGTCGAGGCACTTGCCCGAGCCGGTGTTGACCAGCGCGCCGTTGCTGGCGGCCCACTTCTGGGCGCCGGTGCCGTTGCAGTCGTACAGCTGCACCTTCGCGCCGTCGGCGGTCGACGCGGCGGTGACGTCCAGGCACTTGCCGAGGGCGCGGACCGAGCCGTCGGCGTTGCCGACCGTCCATGCCTGGGCCGCGGTGCCGTTGCAGTCCCAGAGCTGGACCGGCGTGCCGTTGGCCGGGTTGGCGCCGGCCACGTCGACGCACTTTTCGCCGAGGCCGGTGATCGGCCCGGCCGCCGCGGCGCTGGCCCAAGGCAGGCCGTACCCGACCGCCACGGCGGACATCAGCAGAGCCGCTGAGAGGTAGGCGACTGTCCGCTTGCGAAGCATTGGCTCTCCTCGGATGGGGATGGGGCGCGTCCCGTGCTCTGGTCCGCGTCGGACTGGCCCGATTACCGCCGCGACGTATTAGGAAACCTTATTAACTGATAATAGTACGTCAATGTACTCAATCGAAACAGCTCCGTCCACTGTGCTGACAGGGGCAGCACACCAGGCTGTGAACGCTCTTGTGGGCGCCGCGGCGGATCTTCTGCTCGGTGAGGTAGCCGAACCAGCGTTCGACCTGGTTGATCCAGGAGGAACCGGTCGGGGTGAAGTGCATGTGGAAGCGTGGATGGCGGGCGAGCCAGGCCCGCACGGCGGGGGTCTTGTGGGGCGCCACCCGGACTCAGTTTCGCGACCGCCGGCGCAGCGCCCGCCGCCGGGTGCGGCAGCTGGCCTCGTTGGCCGGTGCGCGCTTCATGTGGATTCGGCCGGGGCGCAGCCTCCGCCGAAGCTGCGGACTGACCGCGGGGATGAGGTAATCAGGCCAGCACGTGAAGTTCCAGTAGACCGTCTGCCAGGGCGGGAAGTCGAAGGGCAACTGCCGCCATGCGCAGCCGGTGGGCACCACGTACAGGATCGCGTCGACGATGTCGCGTCGCGGATGCTTCTCGGGCCGTCCACCAGTGTTCGGCGCTGGCAGCAGCAGCTCGATCAACGCCCACTGGGCATCGGTCAGGTCTGAGAGGAACGCTCGACTGACGTCGACCACGAATCCATGATCGCCGTTTGTGGCCAACTACAACTGGGGCCCGGCTAGCTGTGCTGCTCGGCCCAGATGACCGAATCCGATGGCGGGGGAGCCCCGGTCGATCGCTGGTGGATCGACCGGGGCTCGTCGTTCGAAGCCGGGTCAGGCGAGGTCGAACCGGTCGAGTTCCATGACCTTGGTCCAGGCTGCGACGAAGTCGGCCACGAACTTGTCGCGGGCATCCTGGCTGGCGTAGACCTCCGCGAGGGCCCGTAGCTGGGAGTTGGAGCCGAAGATGAGGTCGACCGCGGTGGCGGTCCACCTCACCTCATCGGTGGCCAGGTCCCGGATCTCGTATACGTGCTCGTCGGACTCCGACGCCTTCCACCGGGTGCCTGGGGAGAGCAGATTGGTGAAGAAGTCGTTGGTGAGCACGCCGGGCCGGTCGGTGAGGACGCCGTGCTGCGTGCCGCCGACGTTTGCCTCGAGGGAGCGCAGGCCGCCGATGAGGACGGTCATCTCGGGCGCGGTCAGGTTGAGCATGTAGGCACGGTCGACGAGCAGCACCTCCGGCTGGGTCTTCTCGCCGGGACGCAGGTAGTTGCGGAACCCGTCGGCGCGCGGCTCGAGGACCCGGAAGGACTCCACGTCGGTCTGCTCCTGAGTGGCGTCGGTGCGGCCCGGGCGGAACGGCACGGTCACCTCGACGCCGGCGTCGCGCGCCGCCTTCTCGACGGCGGCCGAGCCGGCCAGCACGATCAGGTCCGCGAGCGAGATCTTCGCGCCGCCGGCCTCGTTGAACTCCCGCTGGATGCCCTCGAGGGTCTCCAGGACCGTCGCGAGCTGCTCGGGCTGGTTGACCTCCCAGCTGCGCTGCGGCTCGAGACGGATCCGCGCGCCGTTGGCGCCGCCGCGCTTGTCGGTGGACCGGAAGCTGGCGGCGGAGGCCCAGGCGGTGGAGACCAGCTGGGCGGTCGTGAGGCCGGACTCCAGGACCTTCGCCTTGAGGGCGGCGACGTCGGCGTCACCCACGAGCTCGTGGTCGACGGCCGGCACCGGGTCCTGCCACAGCTGGGGCTCCGGAACCCACGGCCCGAGGAAGCGGCTGACCGGACCCATGTCGCGGTGCAGCAGCTTGTACCAGGCCTTGGCGAACGCCAGCGCGAACTCGTCGGGGTTCTCCAGGAAGCGGCGCGAGATCTTCTCGTACGTCGGGTCGACGCGCAGCGCCAGGTCGGTCGTGAGCATCGTCGGCTTGTGCTTCTTCGACGGGTCGTGGGCGTCCGGGATGATCGCCTCGGCATCCTTGGCGACCCACTGCTTCGCGCCGCCGGGGCTCGTGGTGAGCTCCCACTCGTAGGCGAAGAGGATCTCGAAGAAACGGTTGCTCCACTGCGTCGGCCGGTCGGTCCACGTCACCTCGAGACCGCTGGTGATCGTGTCCCCACCCTTGCCGCTGCCGTAGGTGCTCAGCCAGCCCAGGCCCTGCGCCTCCAGCGGAGCGGCCTCGGGCTCGGGGCCCACGTGGTCGTCGGCGACGCCGGCGCCGTGGGTCTTGCCGAAGGTGTGGCCACCGGCGATGAGGGCGACGGTCTCCTCGTCGTTCATCGCCATCCGGGCGAAGGTCTCGCGGATGAAGTGCGCCGCCGCGGCCGGGTCCGCGTTGCCGCGGGGGCCTTCCGGGTTGACGTAGATGAGACCCATCTCGGTCGCCCCGACGCCGGCCACCATCTCCTTCTCGGAGGCGTAGCGCTCGTCGCCGAGCCAGGTGTCCTCCGGACCCCAGAAGATCTCCTCGGGCTCCCAGACGTCCTCCCGGCCGAAGCCGAAGCCGAAGGTCTTGAAGCCCATCGACTCCAGGGCCACGTTGCCGGCGAGCACGAGCAGGTCGGCCCACGAGATCTTCTGGCCGTACTTCTGCTTGACCGGCCACAGCAGCCGGCGGGCCTTGTCGAGGTTGGCGTTGTCCGGCCAGCTGTTGAGCGGGGCGAACCGCTGACCACCGTCGCCGGCGCCGCCGCGACCGTCGTGGATGCGGTAGGTGCCCGCGGCGTGCCAGCTCATCCGGATCATCAGGCCGCCGTAGTGGCCGAAGTCGGCCGGCCACCAGTCCTGCGAGGTGGTGAGGACCTTGATGATGTCCTGCTTGAGGGCCTCGGCGTCGAGCTTGGCGAACTCCTTGGCGTAGCTGGAGCTCTCCCCCAGCGGGTTGCCCTTGGACGAATGGGCGTGCAGCACCGAGAGGTCGAGCTGGTTGGGCCACCAGTCCCGGTTGGTGCGCGGACGACCTCCGGTCTTCGGGGTCGGCGAGTCGATCGCCGGGTTCTCGCTCTCGCTGCCGTGCGCGGTCACGGAGTCGTGCGCGATCGGGCAGCCGGCCGCCTCCTTCTTGTCCACGCCTTGGGCGCTGGAGGGGGCGTTGTCCTGGATGTCGCTCATCTACTTCCTTCCGAACTGGCGGATCAGTGGGGAGGTACGTTCGGTCGCACAGTCGGGGCAGGTGCCCCAGTAGACGACCTCCGCCTCGTCGACCACGAAGCCGTGGTCGTCCGAGGCGGTGAGACAGGGAGCATGGCCGACAGCGCAGTCGACGTCGGCGATCGCGCCGCAGGAGCGGCACACGACATGGTGGTGGTTGTCCCCCACCCGGGACTCGTACCGGGCGGTCGCACCGGCAGGCTGGATGCGCCGCACCAGACCAGCGTCGGTGAGCGCACGCAGCACGTCGTACACCGCCTGGTGGGAGACCGTGGGCTGATCCGCCCGTACCAGGGCGATCACCCTGTCGGTGTCGATGTGCGGATGATCGCGCAGCGCTGCGAGCACCGCCAACCGGGGCCGGGTCACGCGCAACGAGACCGCCCGCAGCTGAGTCTCGAAGTCGGACGTCATGTGATGAACATAGTCCACTCTTTTGGAATGAATCAAGTTTTGCTTCGACTCAACCCGCACACCTTCGACGCAGACCCGGTCGCCCACCCAGTAGAGCAGGCCCGGGCGGCCGGGTTGCGGCTGACCGGCGATGGCGGGCTGGCGCAGGAGCTCACAAGGCGGATCCTGGAATCAACGCTCGAGGTCAGCGACCACCCGGGCCATGACAAAGCCGACCCGGCAGGGAAGAACAGCCGGAACTCCCGCAACGACGTGGGTAGCCTTCCCCCTGAGATGTGGACACCCTGAGACTGGACGCTGGTCCAGAGGAAGGGGGTCCCCGTTGGAGCGTCCATCGAAGTACACGGAAGAGTTCCGGCGTGACGCGGTCGACCTGGTCCGCTCGTCGCAGCGGCCGATCAACCAGGTGGCGCGTGAGCTCGGGATGAGTTACCAGACGCTGCGGAACTAGGTCCGCGCGGCAGAATTCGGCAGCGCGGCGGGTCCGGCGGGTTCTGCTGGGGACGGGTTGTCGGTGGCGGACAAGGACGACGAGATCGCCCGGTTGCGCCGTGAGGTCGCTGAGCTGCGGCAGGAAAAGGAGATCCTGTGTAAGGCAGCCGCCTATTCCGCGAAGGAGATGGATCGGTGACCAGCCGCTTCCGGTTCATCTCCACCCACTGCGCCACCTGGGGCGTCAAGCGGCTGTGCCGGATGTCATCGGCGCGGCCGTCGCCTCCGACGTCGACTGCTCCCTTCCCCACCCCGCACGCATGGAAGGAAAATCATGACCAGCTCGGCACAACCACCGGCGGATGAAACCCCGACCGCCCGGCAGAAGCGGGTGTGGGACAAGACCGCACCCACCTATGACAAGCAGATAGCCCTCTTCGAGAAGATCTGGTTCGCCGGTGGGCGCCAGTGGCTCGGCCAGCGGGCTCACGACCGCGTTCTCGAGGTCGCGATCGGCACCGGCCGCAACCTGGCCCACTACCGGTCCGGCACGTCGGTTACCGGTATCGAGCTCAGCCCGGCGATGCTGGCCATCGCCCGCGAGCGTGCCGCCGACCTCGGCCGTGCGGTGGAGCTGCGCGAAGGTGACGCCGAGCAGTTGCCCTTCGATGACGCCTCGTTCGACACAGTGGTGTGTGCGTTGTCGCTGTGCACCATCCCCGACCCCGCTATTGCAATCGCCGAGATGTACCGGGTCCTCGCACCGGGCGGCACGCTGCTGCTGGTGGACCACATCGCCAGCAGCTGGCCGCCGATCCGGGCCGCTCAGTGGCTGCTCGAACGAATCACGATCCGTGCGGCCGGGGAGCACTTCACCCGCCGCCAACTGCCCCTGGTCCAAGCCGCCGGATTCCAGATCGCCGAGACCGAACGGCTCAAGGCCGGCACCGTCGAGCGCATCCTCGCCCGCAAGCCGGCCACACGCGCGGCAGACGCATGAGCCTCCCGCACACGGGAGACGCGAGAGCGCTCGGACCGCAGCTCGGTGCGGGCCGCGAGGCCGACGTGTACGGGTACGGCGATGCCGCGGTGCTCAAGCTCTACCGTCCCGGCTTCGGCGGCCACCGCAACGAGACGACGGCCCTTCGATCGCTGGACGGTCATGGCGTCGCACCGAAGCTGGTCGAAGTCGTGGACTGCGACGGCCGCACCGGGTTGGTGGTGGAGCGCCTGGCCGGACCGGACATGCTGACGCATCTGCGACGGCGGCCGTGGCACGTCTACGCCGTCGCCCGTTCGCTGGCTGAGGCACATCTTGCCGTCCACGGCGTCCAGGCGCCTGCCGAGCTTGCCGACCTGCGCGAGGTCCTGGCCGCACGGGTCCGCGACGCCGCGCTGCCGCAGCATCTGCTCGACTTCGCGACTCGGCTGCTCGACGGCCTGCCGGACGGCGATCGTCTGTGCCACGGCGACTACCACCCAGGCAACGTGCTGCACGCCCAGGATCGGACCACAGTCATCGACTGGGGTGCCGCGACGCGCGGCGTGGCCGAGGCCGACCACGCGCGTACGCTCCTGCTGCTGCGCTGGGCCGATCCACTGCCCAGCACACCCTTGCTGTCGCGGGCGCTGATCGCAACTGGCCGGTCGCTGCTGGCTGACGCCTACGGGCGCGCCTACCGGCGCGACTCGCCGCCGTTGCGGCACACCAGGTCGTGGCTGGTGGTGCACGCCGCAGCGCGGCTGAGCGAAGGCATCCCGGCCGAACAAGACATGCTGATCGGTCGTCTCGAACGCGCCCTGCGCAACGGCCCACCTGAACGGCTCAGCGGTGCACCTGTCACGCCCAGTTGATGCGCTGGCGCAGCAGCGACTGCTCGGCCGGGTTCGCGGTCAGCTCCAGCGCCCGCGCGTCCGCCGCACGCGCGTCGTCGGCGTGGCCGAGATCGCGCAGCAGTTCTGCCCTCGTGGCGTGCCAGAGGTGATGGCCGGACAGCGGCTCGGCGAGCTCGTCGACTGCGGACAATGCCGCCTGCGGCCCGGCCACATAACGCAGCGCTACAGCGCGGTGCAGCTTGGTGACCGTGACGGCGCCAGGCCGTCGAGCAGGGTGTACAGCAGCAGGATCTGTTCCCAGTCGGTGTCGGCCCACCGGCGTGCCTCGGCGTGCCCGGCCACGATCGCGGCCTGCAGCTGGTACGGGCCTGGTCTCTTGAACGCGGCGGCTTTGGCGATCAGACGGGTCGCGTCGGCGATCATCTGCTGGTCCCAGAGGGTGCGATCGGGAAGCCCGGCCGGCAGTCGTGGTCGGCATGGCGACCTCGGGAACGGGTACGGGTCGGACCATGACGAATCCGATCCGACCGCAGAGGTACCTCGGCGGCGTCGACTATCCGGTCGACAAGCGAACCCTGGTGCAGCACGCCCGTGACAACGGGGCAGACGAGGAGGCGGTCCGTACCCTGGAAAGTCTTCCAGCCAACCGCTTCAACTCGCCGAACGACGTCAGCGAAGCATTCGGAAACCGATGAACCCTCTCGAGGTGGCCCCGCCGAGCGCCGGGGACAGCTCGATCCGGTAACGTCGCCGTGCGGTCGAATCTCCGGTGCCGGCTGCCGTGGTCGGAAAGACGGAACGCGCCTGCCAGCCGGTCGGTGAGCAACCGGCCTGCGGATCGGGAGCCGCGGACCGCGGCGGCGACCACGCCGGTGCCGCGGGCGGCGCGCAGCGCGGTGGCGGCGCGGGCGAACCGCAGGAACGGTACGGCCAGGAAGATCAGCTGCCACCAGTTACGTTTCCAGAACTCCCGCGCCGTGTGGCGGGCGAGCCAGGCGCGTAGCGCGAACTCGGCGATGAACACCGCCCACAGCACCCAACTCGCGACTGTGAGCACCGTGGCGAGCGGCTGGTCGTGCGCCAGCGCCTGGCCGAGCAACACCAGCAGGAACAGGATGCCGAGGACACCCATCGGCTTGTCGAGGCGGCGGGCGAGGCCGTTGAGACGAGCGTCGTCCGCGTCGCGCCCCTGCCGATGCCGCGAGCGCTCGTCAGATCCTGGTGCTCGGTCGGTCACCCCCCGGAAGCGTAGCCGCTTTCTGTGGATGGGTACGAATCTTCCGCATGTCCGCCACGGTGGCGGTAGGTCTCTTTCTGAAGGAAGGAGAGTGAGCCGATGCCCGGCACGCCGCCGGACCAGGGCGTGGGCGCAACGGTGACCTCGACGATGGGGACGTGATCGCGGCCGACGGTGAAGGACTCCTGGCCGGAGCCGTCGACCTCGTACCCGCAGAACCGCATCAGGCGCCGCGCGAGGCGGGGTGGATCCAGATCGGGGCGCGGAACAGCAACCGTCGCAGGCCGGTCGGAGGTACTGGATCAGCGATCTCGCGAACTACGCCAGCACCTCGCTGCCGTACGCCAGATGACCTTCACATCGCTCCTATACCCGGGCCGCTCGCCGGTCCATCCTGTCACCCGGGGACGGTGAGGGCGGTGTATTCGGCCGCGGTGAGGGGCTGCTCCGAGAGGGAACCGTCCGCTCGCGGAACGCCCAGCGGCTGCCCGCGACGCGTGAACGCCACGGTGTCGATGTCGTCGCGAGCGACCATGGTGCGCACGATCTGCCCGAAGGCGAGGACTGCATCGCTGCGCCCACGGTTCGCACGGTGACGTACGAGGGCATCAACTGCTCACTTCCGACGGGCGCGGGCGGTGGCGCGGGCGTTGGCCTTCTCGATGGCCTCGACCAGGTCGTCCTTGTTCAGCTTCTGCGGGTCATCGATGCCGACCTTTCCCGCCACGTCGTCCAGGTGCCCCTTGCTCGCGTTGGCGTCCACCCCCTGAGCGGTGGGGCGGTCCCGGTCCCGAGATGCCGGGGTGCCCTGTGCCGCCTGCGGGTCCGAGGGGCCTTTGTGTTCCTTGGGCTCCCAATGGTCGCCGACCTTCTCGTGGGTGTGCTTCAACGACGCGTACGCCGTGCGGTGCGCGCGCTCCCCGTCGCCGTAAGTCTCCTCGGCCGACTCCAGGGTCTTCTTGTAGGTGCGGACCGCCTTGTCGTCCGAGCGCGAGATGGTCGACGGCACGTCGTCACGCATCTCCTCGGCCTGCTCGTGCTTGTCCGGCATGACGTCCTCCCGATCCTGCTGCCGGCTACCTGTTGAGTTCGTCGCGGGCCGCGTCGGCGCCGGTGGACACCACCCGGCCGGCTGTGGCGGAGACCATGTCCCGCACCTCGTCCGCGAATTGCGCGGAGGTGCCACCCGCCGCGCGCAACTGCGCCAGCCCCATCCGCCCCAGCACCACGGCCGTGACCAGGTATCCGGCGGTGAGACCCGCGGCGGCCAGCCGGCGCGGCAGAATCGTCTCCAGCATGCGCAGCACGGTGGTCGACGCCGCCCCGCGCCGAGCACCAGGCAGCCCCCGCGGCGGCCAGCAGGGCGATGCCCAGCCCGGCCGGGCGGGCGGCCTCGGTCACCTGACTACGGACGGCCCGGACCTCCTCCCGGACGACGTCCGCCACGTCCTCCGCCAGCCGCTCGGTCGGGCTGATTCTCCGCCCGTCGTGACGCGGTTGACCGGTCCCGTCGCTGATGGCACTACCTTCGTTCATCAGAGGTCCCCTTCCGGGAACGCTTTTGTCGCTTGTCCCTTGAGGACTGAGATGAGACGGCGTCCCGGGAGGGCGGCCTTGAAGGCCCGACGCCCACAAGGGTGTCGTCCCGCGAGGACTGGTCCATCAGCACGGCGCCGCGCCTTCGGTCTGTACGCACAGTCACGGCGAGGAGGGGTGGTGCGATGCTCGGAGTGGGGATCGACTGGGCGGAGGAGTTCCATCTGGTCGCCCTGGGCCGTCCAGGTGAGGGCGTGGTCGAGGTGGCCCGGGTGGATCACACCCCGGCCGCGGTGGCGGCGCTGGTCGCCCGCATCGGTGGGCTGGAGCCGGACCCGGCCGAGGTGCGGGTGGTCATCGAGACCCGGCACGGGCTGCTCGTCGAGGCCCTGGTCGACGCCGGATACACGGTGCTGCCGGTCAACCCGGACCTGGTGGCCCGCCGTCGCGGCCCGGCCCGTAAGAAGGACGACGCCGAGGACGCACGGATCGCCTGCCTGCTGGCCCTCGATCAGTACACCGAGCTGCGTGCTCTGGTCCCGCACGGGGACCTGGCAGGTGAGCTGCGCTCGATCGCCCGCGACGACACCCGAGCCTGCCGCGACGAGCGTCGGCTGCTCAACCGGCTGCGCGCCGACCTGGCCGCCACATTCCCGGCCGCGCTGGCCATCGCCGCCGACGACCTGGGCAGCCCGGTCGTGCTCAAGCTGCTGCACCGCTGGCCCACCGCCGACGAGCTGGCCGCCGCCGACGCCGATGAGATCGAGGCCCTGGCCCGGCAGGCCAAGCACGGCTGGCCGGACCGGTTCGCCGCCCGGGTCACCGGCGCGCTCACCGGCGACCAGTTCCGCGCCAAGGACTACCTGGTCCGCGCCAAGGCCGACACGATCCGGCTGGCCTGCGCCCAACTGTTGCTGCTGCGCGAACAGCGCCGCTCCTGGCAGCGGCGCATGGGCGAGTTGCTGCTCGGTGACCGGCGCCGAGGACGCGCCAAGCAGCCAGGAGACCAACGGGGGCCGGCGGTCCCTGGCGGCGAGATCTACCTCAGCTTTCCAGGGCTCGGAGATCGACTCGCCGCCAGGATCGCCGGTGAGATCGGCGACGCGATCGGACAATTCGACACACCGAACGCGCTGCAATGCTACGCCGGCAAGGCCCCGGTCACCCGCCGCTCCGGCAAGAGCGAGTTGGTCGTCGCGTCCCGACTGGCCTGCAACCGCTACCTCGCCGACGCTGTGCAGCAGTGGGCCTTCACCAGCCTGCGCACCTCCGGCTGGGCCCGCGAGTTCTACGACACGCAACGTAGTCGTGGACGCAAACACCACGCAGCCCTGCGCGCCCTGGGCAACCGCTGGCTGGAAATCCTCTGGCACTGCCTGACCAAGAACACGCGCTACGACGAGAACGTCCACGTCGCCAACCGCCACCGCGCCCTCGGCCGGACCGACCAAGCCCTCAAGCCCGCAGCTTGACCCGGAGGTTGACAAAGGGTGTCTCATCGCTCCTCCACCTGCTGCTCGCGAACCCCAGTGTTACCCGGGCCGGACGGTCACACACCGCTGCGGAAGGTCTTCCCGCTCGTCGTGGAGCACGTGACATGCGGGCGTCTGGACCGGCTCGCGAGCTGTCCGCGGGCGCGATCCACGCGGCCGGCGTCGTACCCCCGATCCCATAGCCGAGGACGATGACCCGGATTCGTGAGAATCTCGACCGGTGATCCCTCCCAACCGGCCGCGCGGGCACGCGCTGCGGGTGCTGCGGCTCTGCTCGACGTTCGAGATGCCGTCGGGGCGGCCCGACCCCCGTGCCGCCCGGTTCGACGCGATCGGGGGGATGCAGACCCACGTGCACCGGAAGCAGCCGGCGCAGCGTGGCGTTCTCGCCGGGGTCGAGGACGGCGTGCTGCACGCAGGCGGGGACGAGGCGGTCCTCTTCCGGGTGGGCCATGGCGTAGGAGCAGGCCATCAGCCGTTCCTGGGTGGCCCGCACCTCGGGATCCTCGCTGAGGGTGCCCTGCTCGAGCAGCGCCCCAGGCAGGGCAGACCTGATCCGCGGAAATGAAGCTGTGCATCACGAAGGTCATCGGGCGGACCCGACGGGTCAGCAGCCGGAGACCACCGGCTCGCAGCCCAGCCGCCCAGCGAAGCCCTGTCGCGGTCGCGGCGGGATGGCCGACGAGGGCTCGCAGCAGGCGCGGGGGATCTCGCCGCCAGGTACGCCAAGTAGATGTAGCGATAGTAGAACTCGTTGTGGCGCTGGTGCACCCAGTCGAGCCACTGGTCTACCTCCGGCATGGTCCAGGCGTCCATGCGGTCTCCTCCCCCAAACTCGCCGTCGCGACAGGGGTGCGCGTCCGCGCCCCTCACCTCCAAGGTCCAGTAGCCGTGCAAGCTAAGTCCTGCGATGAACACATCTCGAGGTCCCGGTGTGCCGCGCTCAAGTCGCGACTGTCCGGTCCGGGTGGAACGTCGGCCTGTCATCCAGGTCGACGAAGCGAGAGCTTCATGTTGTCGGTGAGCCGCAGCAGCGGCCAGCCGGGCTCCGGGCGGAAGTCGGTGTGGGTGCCGTCGAACGGGAAGTCAGCGGCCTCGATCAGCTTGATGAGTCGTTCGCCTTCAGCCCGGATCGCCGCGGCGGCGGCGCTGTCGAAGTAGAGGGGCTCGCCGATGCGGCCGTCGAACTCGTCGCTGTCTTTCCATTCCCACTGGCGTTCTGGGGTGACGACGATGTCGAGAACGAGATCCTTGGTCTCCACGCCGTCATGCCGCCGGACGTAGGGCTCTTCGAGGTTGACGTACCAACCGGTGAAGCTGCCCTCCTGGAAGAACCACCACACGGAGTATGTGGCCCTCGGTGGCATGAGGAGCAGGACGTCGTCGCCCTGCCAGGCGCCGATGGTTAGCTTCGGATCGCGCATCCGGTCAGGGGTGACCTCGTGTGGGGTGTTGCCGTCGGCGTCGATGAGCTTGGCGAGGTCACTGCCGGCGGGCTGCCAGAGCAGCAGCCCGGTCTCGTCGTCGCTGATCACTCGCATCGGCTGTGCCCAGGTGCACCATTGCCCGCGTAGGTATCGACGAGTGATGACTTGTCCTGCCTCGAATGACATCGCCGCAGATTAGCGGATCTTGGCTGGCGCCATGACGCATCGGTGCGCGATGACTGATCGTCGGACCGTACGTGGGTTCGGCGTGCGAGAGTCCGAGTAGGTCGATCAGAGTGGGTTCTGAGGCTCGGGCAAGTGGTGGCGGGATGTCCGGTGCTCGGATCTCGCGGACGTTGAGCGGTGGGGGGTTCCAGGCGGCGACGAGCAAGTTGTTCTTGGCGAACGCGCGGACGGCTCTGCGCAAGTGGGTGGCCTCACGGACTAGGCGCGGACCGGACAGCGACAGGCCACTTTTAGGTATGGCGTCCCGACGAGCCCGGCACTTCTGCCACGTGGGGTGGGGGCCCGCAATGGTGGCCGTGGGCCGCAGCCAGGGTGTGCACCGCGTTGCGAGACCGATCCCCGGTGCCGCGTTGATGGCTTGCCTGAGGGGTGGCCATAGGTGAGGGCCCGTCCGTGAATATCGGCCTAGTGGTCGCGCGCATCGATGACGCCGCGGCTTCGCCGCAAGCGCGGAGCGCCAGCATGAGCACATAGGTGGCACGAGGAACGTCAACGACTTTTTCCCGGAGGACGAGTAGCCGGTCCGACTCTTGGCGGGTGAGCCACGGACGGGACGGGAACGGGACGGGGGGTCGGGGGCGTCCAGGGCGGCTGTGGTCGGCCGCGCACCACAGCGCCCACGGAGTCATGTGCGCCGGTGGTCCTGTCGGCGTTACGTCCGATCCCTGGCTTAGCGACCGGCTTGCCTCCGCTGAGTCCGGCGGTAAGCAGGGCGGCAGTGGGGGCGCGGGTAGGAATCCAGCACACACGGGTAGCGCCGGATGTCAAGGCGCCGGGTGCTGGTGTGCCAGCGGCTGCCGGTCATCGGCCCAGCACGACCACGATTGCGGCGAGGCAAACGATCATCACGGTGATGCCGCCGAACGCGGCGTATGGCCACCACTCGCGCGGGTGCTGCTGTATCTGAGGCAGGGGACGGGTTGGCTGGTTCCACCAGGCAGGTGCCGGCCGGCTGGTGTTGATTGGCCAACGCGGTGGTGGGGTGCGGGGGGTCGAATCGGCGATCATGGGGCCTCCGGCAGCGTCGGGGGTCGCTGTACGGGCAGGACATGGCGAGGCCGGACAGGACCGCAGGGAGGTGGGGGCCGCCGTCCCGCCCGGCCGAAGGGATGGCCATCCATCCCGTCTCTTGTAGACCAGCGCCGATCCGTCATTCGCCGTTACGGCGCCGCGTCGCCAGCGCCTTCATCGCCAGCTCACGTGCTGCCGGCTCAAGGATCGGCTCATCGTCCGCTTGCTGTCGCCTGCTGGCCGCTGGTTCGGAGGCGGCGACCAACCCCAGCGGCAAGCCTGCTGACTCCAGCGTTCCGCGACGCCGAGCTACCCATCGGCAGGACCATCCGCGCCGACAGACGCTGGCATGCCTCAACCTCCTCGCCGCCATGCGTGGCCGCGGCGGGCATCGTGCCGGGTGGCGTAGCCGTTGAGCGGGGCGGAGCGATTTCTGGCGTGACCGCTGCCGCCCGTGCGCCGCTGTCCACCCTGGAGGCGGTGCTGAAGCGCCTGGCCTACGTCAACGAGGAAGCGGGCTACACCGTCGCCCGCCTCGCCACCGGCCGCGGCACTGACCTGTTGACCGTTGTCGGCGCGCTACTCGGGGCGCAGCCGGGCGAGGCACTACGGCTGCACGGACGCCGGTCGTCACACCCGCGCTATGGCCGGCAGTCTGCGGCAGACTCCTACACGACGCTGCTGCCGGCCACGATCCAGGGCATCCGGCGATACCTCGGCTCCGGACTGGTGAAGGGGATCGGGCCGGTGTTCGCCGAGCGAATCGTCGCGCGTTTCGGCCTGGACACCTGCGGGTGATCGAGGAGAAACCCACCCGGCTGATCGAGGTGCCGGGGCTGGGGGTCCATCCGCATCGGATGAGCTCTTCACGTTCCTGAGCTGCTTCCTACTTCTTGCTCATTGCTGAGCGGTTCGGATAGTTCGCTCTCCGCCCGAGGTTGGTCGGGCTGGAGTCCTGGACCGGCAGTCTGGTCCGGTGGCGATCGGTCCTGTCCTGCAGGATCTGCTTCACCTTGTGGTGTGGGGTGTGCAGGGCGATGTC